>DASSIZ010000019.1 GCA_035691485.1 Terriglobales bacterium | reverse complement strand
AAGGTCATGGATACCACCAAGAGCACGGATTGCCCCAAGTGCGGCAAGCCGACGCGCATCGTCAAGCGCATGAAAGACCGTGACCGTAACGTCCCCGGCGGAATTTATATTTCATGCTCGGCCTGCGAATTCTACGAAAAGCTTTAAGGTCGCGGCTGTTGTTGGTAGCCGGCAGCTGGGCGGGTCCAGCTACCAGCCACTGGCGACCAGTGCCAACATCGCCTACACTGGAAGGTGGTCGCGTCGGCGTGTGATTTGGGTCACATACCGGTTGTTCGCGCGGCTGACAAAATCAAGAAGCTGACAGCTGAAGGCTGAGAGCTGACAGCTTGGGAAACCATGTCTTCCTGGCTGCAAAACAAATTCGAGAAGAACTTCCTCATCAGCACGGTGGATTACGTCTTCAATTGGGCGCGGAAATCGGCCATCTGGCCGATGACTTTCGGCCTGGCGTGCTGCGCCATCGAAATGATCGCCTCCTCCACCGCGCGTTTCGACATCGCGCGCTTCGGCAGCGAGGTCTTCCGTCCCAGCCCGCGGCAGAGCGACCTCATGATCGTCGCCGGCACCGTGACCCTGAAGATGGCGCCGGTGGTCAAGCGCATCTACGACCAGATGCCTGACCCGAAGTGGGTGATCTCCATGGGCGCGTGCTCCTCCGTGGGAGGGCCTTTCAATACCTACGCGGTGCTGCAAGGCGTGGACAAGATCGTGCCCGTCGATGTCTACGTGATTGGCTGCCCGCCGCGGCCGGAAAACCTGTTCTACGCGCTGCTCAAGCTGCAGGACAAAATCGACCAGATGTCGCTGGCGAAAAAGCCCACCGAGGTTCGCCTCAGCGAGCAGGACGTGGAGAACTTCAAGCGCCAGGTAATGATCGCGCAGACGCTGCAGCCGAAATGACCGCGCTTGGCGGGCGTGAGCGCAGCGGAAGCCCGCCGCGGTCATCCTGAGCGAAGCTCGCGACGCGAGCGCAGTCGAAGGATCTCTCGATAAAAAATGTGGCCCGACCGCCTCCGGTCGGGTTTTCGTTTTCAGCCTGCCGCTCGTCAACGCGCATTTGTGCAGCGTCGGTTTGCGGTAAGCTGATAGATGAGAGCGGAAAAGCTATGTGGCAAAAGATCGCAATCAAGTCCGACCTGCCCGGGGAGGGCGAAGCCAAGGAATTCACCCTCGGCGAAAAGGTGTTTTGCGTCGCCAACGTTGATGGCGCCTACTCCGCGATGGATAACGTATGCATCCACCGTGGTGGCCCGCTCGGGCAGGGGGTCGTCCTGGATGGCAAAATCGTCTGTCCGTGGCATGGCTGGATGTACGACCCCAAGACCGGCGCGGCCGACGTCAGCCCAAGTTCGCGGGTTCAGGTCTACCCGCTCAAGGTCGAAGGCGACGATGTGATGATTGATATTTGAAAGTAGAAGTCAGAAATCAGACGTGGTCGCGCGTGACCGCGCATTGGTTCTTAGTTCTTGCTTCTGATTTCGCTTGCCGCCGCTGCCGTAATCGTGGAGGCGAGATAGGCGGCCAGCACGCTGAGTGATCCGCCGTACACGGCCATCCAGGTCCATACCCAGTTCAAATTCGCTTTTTCCCAAAGGCTGCGCACCGGCGACTCCGTCGTGTCGCACGCCCCAATTGGATGAACCCCTAATGCCCAGGTAAGTTCCGTAAAAGTCGGTAACGACGCGGGTCGCGCGCATTTTCCGGTTGGTGGAGATCGCCGCGAGGGAGCAACCTGTAAAGTGCGGATTTGCGGAAGGTTGAGCGCGTCTCGGCTCAAGCCGATGAAAACAAAACAAATAAATTCCTTGACTAGTATTGCAAATAGCAATATAAATATTGCTGATTGCAATATGAAGCTCGGCGAGAAAATCCGTTACCTGCGCGAGGTGGAAGGCACGCTCTGCGGCCTGGGCCGCGCCATGACCCAGCAGGAAGTCGTCGATGCCATCGGCGCGCGCCTGGGCAAGCCTATCAGCCAGTCTTACCTGTCGCAGATTGAAAGCGGCGCGCGCCCGCACCTGACCAACTCCAGCCGCATGTTGCTGGCCAAGTTCTTCAATGTGCATCCCGGATATCTGGTCGACGACCCCGAGGGCTACCACACCGAGCTGATGTCGGCGGTGCGCGCCTCAGAAGACAAGCTGGACTTGTGGCTCATCAATGGCGCCGAGCAGTTCCGCCGCGATCCGGAAGTGAGCGCGGCGCTGCTGGCACTCGCCCGCCACGAAGATTCGCGCCAGTGCCTGTTGCTGATCGAGGCGATTCTTGACACGCCCAACCTGGCCGAGCGCTTGTTGCAAGTTTTGCGGCCTGACAAGGCGAGGACGGCGGGCGCTAAAGTTGCCGGTGACATCCATGCCGCTCTTAGCCGCGGAGGTGAGCGATGAACTGGGCAGACGTTTACATGTTCTGTTTCCTGGTGGGATTCATACTCAGCCTGCTGTCCTTCGTGGTCGGCGCCTGGCACATCCACCTGCCCGGGATCCATCACGTGCACTTGCACACCCACTTGGGACACGGGCCGCAAATCGATGTTGACCCGGGTGTTGGCGGCGCTGCGCCGGGGCTGCACATGTCGCCCTTCAATTTTTC
>DASSIZ010000018.1 GCA_035691485.1 Terriglobales bacterium | reverse complement strand
GCTGCTGGAGGAAGACGCTTCGCGGCCGGAGTCGCAGTTTGCCTTTTACCTTGACGAGGCGGCGTTCGTAACTCTCGGCGTGTGCTACGAACGAGTGCCGCGCTTCGGCGGCGGCGCCTACCATTCCATTCTGCGGCGGCTGGAGACGCTGAGCGATGAGCCCTTGCGCGCCGCCATCAAGGTTCATGAGAAGCGCGCCGGCATGGTGCTTGACCTGGAAGAAAAGGTGGCTGCGGTAGTGAAGAAACTGAAAGAGCGCGGGCTGGTCAGCCCTTATTTGCGGTCGTTCGTGGTGGCGCGTATCAACCCGCTGCGGTGGATTAAGGGCGAGCCGCCGGAGCTCGAAGAAGTGCTGAAGACCATGCGCGAGCGCGCGGCCAGGTTCAACACTGAAAAGATCAAGTCGCAGGACCTGGCGGGTGCGGCCGGCCCGCCGGACGAGGAAACGTAGGGACCCACCATCGCTCGCACTATGGCGTGCAGGCTGAAGTCGGCACTGTGGCCGCGGGCAGCACCGGCTTCCCGTCTTTCTGCAGCAACGTATTGAATGCCGCGATGTCGTGCTGGTTCAAATCTTGCCAGCGCCTGAGCGCCTGGCGCAGATTGTCACATCCTTCTTGTGCCGCCGAGTAGAGAGTCTGCGCCGGACGTGCGTCGCCGCTGCCCGCCATCGTGAGCAGGCGGCCTAAGTCGCGGTTCAGCGGGCCAAAGCCGGGCTGTTCGGGCTTGCCATCTTCTAGGGCAGATAGCGCGTCATCCAGCTTTTTGGCGGAATCGGCCGCCTCCTTCGCGGTTAAGGCTTTCTGATCCTCGGCCAGCGCGGTGTGAGCGGCATGCACTTGCTGCCACGCCGCGTAACTGGTATTCATCGCCTGGGTCAGCTTCTGCTCGAGCGCGAGTTGCGCCTGCATGTCGCTTAACGAGGCCTGCACCCGTGGATCCGGGCGCACGGTGAGCGGTTGCTGATAATCTTGGCCGTTTACCGTGAGCACTACTTTGTAGTGTTCCGGCACGACCAGCGGTCCCTGCGGCTGATAACGCGGCGTCTGCCCGGGGATAGCGTGGTCGGGCAGCGTGTACTCGAAATAGTCGAGATGCTTGCCGAAGTACCCATAGGTGAGCGCATCAGGATGCGGGTAGCGCAGGTCCCACACAAAGCGGTTCAGTCCGGCGCGCGTTGTGAGCGCCGGCTCGTTCGCGAACCAATATTCCGGGGCATTGGCGGGCTGCGGCGGCGGGGGCTCGGGCGCGGTAGAAAATTTCCTCACTAGATGGTTCTGCGCGTCATAGATTGCCAACGTCATGGAGGCTGGGCCCGCGCCTTTCAGCCAGTAATCAATGATGGCGCCGTCGGGCGGGTTCGCTCCGGCCGGCGTCTCCGGAGGGAGTGGCGTATCCGGATTCTCGTCCCAGCGCACCCGCACCGCATCGGCAGGCGGGAAGAGGTGGACGGCGGAGCCCGTCACCTCGGGCGTGAGCTGGCGCAGCGGCGTGACGTCATCCAGAACCCAGAGCGCGCGCCCGAAGGTGGCCGCAACCAGATCGTTGCCATGCACGGCCAGATCGCGCACCGGTGAGACCGGCAGATTCAGCTGCAATGTTTGCCAGCGCTCACCATCGTCGAAAGAGACGAATACACCAGTTTCGGTTCCGGCATAAAGCAGGCCTTTGCGCTTGGGATCTTCGCGGACCGACCAGGCCACAGCATCTGAGGGAATCCCCTGCACGATGTTGGTCCAGGTTCGTCCGGAGTCGTGAGTGCGCAACACGTACGGCTTGAACTCGCGCGGCACCTGCAGGACGGCGTAGGCGGTTCCGGGCTCGTAATGCGAGGCTTCCAGTTCCACCACCAGAGGATCGGTCGGATCCTCGGAGCTTCCTGATTTTTTGGCGCCCGGGCTGGCCGGCGTCACGTTTTGCCAACTTGCGCCCCCGTCGCGCGTCACATGAATCAGGCCGTCGCCGCTGCCCGCCCAAATCACGCCTGCTTGTAGCGTCGACGGCGCTAAGGCGGTGAGACGGTTGCTCGGTCTTCTCTGCGGTTTTTTGGGCACGCCGCGTGTCAAGTCGGGGCTGAGTTCGTGCCAGGTGATGCCGCCATCTCCGGTTTCCAGCACTTTCTGCGCACCCAGATAGAGTGTGTGCGGATCCTGCGGCGCAAACGCAATGGGCGGCATCACCCAGGTGCGGTATTTGTCCCCCGGAACGAAGACGTGCACCATTTGCCCGGTCCGCCGGTCCAGGCGCATGAGCGTGCCGTACCAGCCGCTGGAATAGATTTTCTGGGGGTCGAGA
>DASSIZ010000017.1 GCA_035691485.1 Terriglobales bacterium | reverse complement strand
GCTGCAGTCCGCTGATGTAGCGTCCCATTCCTGGGGCGAGATAGGCATTGACAGCGACGGTGGAGGCGCGCTCGTACTCGCGGAATTCGGGAAGAATCTCGTGTGCGAGCGAAATGGGCAAGCCGAGCTTGCGCAACGCGCCGGCGACAGCCTGTTCGTTGCGGACGTTCGCGAAGGAAAAGAGGAGGGAAACGGCAATGGCATCGGGCCGCGCTGCTGCCAGCGAGACCACTAGGTCTTGCAAGTCCTCGGCGCTGGGAGATTTCAGAATTTCACCAGTTGCCGAGGTTCGTTCGGCGACGCCAAAGCGCAACTCCGCGGGCACCAGCGCGGGATCCGGAACCATGAACCAGTCGTACAAGCGCGGGCGCGCCTGACGTCCGATGGCGATAGTGTCTTCGAAACCCTCGGTGGTCACGAAAGCCACACGCGCTCCTTTGCGCTCCAGCAAGGTGTTGGTGCCGACAGTGGTTCCATGGCGGACTTCCGGCTTTGCGCCGGGGCTGATTTTCCGGAGCGCGGCAACGATTGCATCCGACGGATTGGCCGCTGTGGAGAAGACTTTCAGGACCTGGATCTTGCGGTCACGCAGGAAGACGCAATCGGTAAAGGTCCCGCCGGTGTCAACGGCAATTCTCATGGTGGCTGGCGGTTCGTGGCTACTTGCTAGAGTACTGCCGTTTCCTCCAGCAGCCTTCCGCTTGCGAAGCGGTTCAGGCTCAGCAATTCCGGGTTCACGATATTGGTGCTGCCGGTCAGGATCAAGTCAGCGAGAATCTTTCCGGTTGAGGGTGCGTGCATCACGCCGTGCCCGCTGAAGCCGTTGGCGAGGAAGAAGCCGCGCACTTCGTCTACTGGGCCGAGAATGCAGTGATGATCGGGCGAGACTTCATAGAGTCCGGCCCAGGCACGTTTGGGATTCACCGCCAGGTTTTCAAAGACGGGTACGCGGTCGGCGGCGCGGGTCAGGATTTTCTCGATGAAAGCGGGCTCAAAATCGGTTTTAAAGCCGGGCGTCTCTTCCGGGTCATTCCACGCCAGGAGGAAACCAAGCGACTCGGGACGGAAATGAAAACCGTTGCTCATGTCGATGATCATGGGCGCGGTGTGCGGGAATTGGTCGAATGGTTCAGTGGGCACCAGCATTCTACGCAGCGGAACCACCGGCAACTCGATCCCGGCCATGGCGGCGATCTCGGATGCCCATGGGCCGGCGGCGTTGACGACGACGCGCGTTTCCACAGGGCCGCGCGTGGTCTCTACGGCCGTTACGCGCGTACGCTCAACTCGGATTGCTGACACGGTCGCGTTCTTCCAAATCCGCGCGCCGTGTTCCACGGCCCATGTCGTGAAGCCGATCATGGCGCTGTAGGGATCAACAAAGCCGTCGGTGGAGCAAAAGCTGCCGCCGACGATGTCGTCGCCGCGCAACTGCGGGTAGAGGGAACGGATTTCGCCCGCGGAAACCAGCCGCGCCGTCTTCAGACCCAGAGCAATCTGCCGCTCCAGGTTGGAGCGGACATAGTTCATGTGCGACTCGCGCGTGGCCATGAACAAATATCCCTGGGGGCGGTAGCCGCACGGAAATCCGAGGGTTTCATCGAAGGCGGCATAAAAGGGAATCGAGTACAGCGACATCTGGATGTTGACCGGAGTGGCGAATTGCGCGCGGACGCCGCCCATGCTCTTGCCGGTGGAACCTTTGCCCTGCGAAGTTTCGCGCTCGATCACCAGCACATTGCGGCATCCGGCAGCAGTCAGATGATAGGCAATGCTGGACCCGACAATCCCTCCGCCGATAATGACAACGTCCGCGGTTTCCATTCGTGGGTTCCCGTCCAAGCCCCAGTGCAAAGCGTTCGTGGAAGTTGCAATCCTAGCTCATCCCGTTCCGGCTGTTGCTGGCACCACCTAAGTGACAGGAAATAAAGGTCGAATCTGTAAGAATCACTTCCCAAAAGGAGACCGTTGTGTATCCTCTCTCACCGTGATGGTGCGATTGGCGCACCTCTCGTCTGCGTGGTAGCAAGAAAGAATTCAAAATGCCCTACAAGGACCCAGAGTGTAAGCGCCAGTTAGAACGAATCGCCGCCGTCCAGTATCTTCTCCCGCTAACCCCCGCGACTCGATCACAAATACATGTGCTCCGAGTCACAGCCCTTTCGTACAACGATGCCCATTATGGCCCTGTTTTGCGGGACCCGTTTCGGGCTCATGTTTATTCCAATACAAACAAAGGAGGTCGGGCGCAGCCGGCTATGAGGTCCATATCGGGAGTCTTCCTCGTTTTAATCTTCGCGACGGCCCTCGCCGGCGCACAGTCCAACTCCGCCGCTCCACAGGCCAACGCGAAACCTGCCGCAAAATCTGACGGCGATTACGTCGGCATGGACACCTGCGTCGCCTGTCACGAGGGCCAGCAAAAGTCGTACGTCAATACCGTCATGGGTAAGTCCATGGCGCATCCCAAAACGCCGTGGGAAGCTCGTGGCTGCGAAGCTTGCCACGGGCCGGGTAAGGCTCACGTGGAAGCCGGTGGCGGCAAGGACACCATTCCTGTCCGCTTCACCAAGGATTCCAAGAACTCGGTGGAGGAGCAGAACTCGGCTTGCCTCACCTGCCACTCACGCGGCAATCGCATCTTCTGGCGCGGCAGCCCGCACGAGTCGCGCGCCATTGCCTGCATCAACTGCCATCAGGTCCACTACGGAAATCCGGGCCGCCGATACGATAAGCTTACCTCCGAGGCGCGCTATAGCCAGCCGCTCACCGAAGTCAGCGGGGTGAAGAAGCCCCAGCCTGAACTCTGCCTGGATTGTCACCAGATGCGGCGCGCACAGTTGCAGCGCTCCTCGCACATGCCGTACCGTGAAGGCAAGGTCACCTGCACCAGTTGTCATAATCCCCACGGCACGCCCAATCCGAAACAGCTCATTCAGGCCACCGTCAACGAGAACTGCCTCTCATGTCACACCGAGCGGAGAGGGCCGTTCCTCTGGGAACATCCCCCGGTGATGGAAAACTGCGCTAACTGCCATGAAGCGCACGGCACTAACAACCCGCAATTGCTGAAAGTGCGGATGCCACGGGTTTGCGATTCCTGTCACGTGACCAGCCGTCACCCCACCACACCCACGCTGCTCCCTGCAATCCGCGACTTCAACCGCGGTTGTACCAATTGTCATTCCCAGATCCACGGGTCTAACCACCCGTCCGGAAATATGTTTTTGCGCTAAGGAGGAAGAAGAGCAATGAAAAAAACAAAGCAACTTACGCTGGTTGTGCTGCTCGCACTTCTGCTTCTTCCCGCGGCGCTTTACGGGCAAGAAGAAAAGGTCCCACTTGGCAGCGTCGAGTTTGGCGTCCGGCATTCCTGGGGCGACGTCTACGGCCGCCCTGATCTGCCATTCAGTCCCGACATTTTTACCTCGAAATACAGCGAGTATCGCGACATCCGCAACGGCTTCGTGGTCCCCAGGTTCTTCGTCAATCTGGATAATGTGCTAGGGTCGAAGATGTATTTGAACGCGCAGTCGCAAAGCACGTTCTACAAGAACCAGAGCTACTTGACGACCTTGGGTGAATACGGCAAGTTCAAGGTCCAGTTCCGCTACGACGAGATACCGCACACTTACTCCAACACCACGCGAACCCCCTATGTGCTTACCGGCCGCGGGGTGTGGACGTTGTCGCCGGCCCTGAAGACGTCGTTGACGGCGGCGTCAGCCATCGGCACGGCAATCCAGATCAATAACAACCTGCCGCCGCTAGTGGCTACGCAACTGGTTCCCGGCGAAACTTTCATCGTGCCCGCCATTGTCCGCAAGGGTGGGACGGGCCTGATCAGCTACAACATCACCCCTGACTTCAACATCTCGATCTTGTACACGCGCGAAAACCAGGTGGGGACGCGGCCCATTGGACTGCTCTTCAACCCAAGCCCCAGCGCGAGCGCCAATAGCCTGTCTTCCGGGCTCACTGGTACGGCAGCAAACCCTCTGCCAAGTCCCGGTACGGGCGTCGAGCTTCCCGAGACGATCGACTATTTCACCAACACCGTGAAACCGTCGATCGAATACGGCAAGCAGAGCTGGGTGGTGCAGGTCGGTTACACTGGGTCGTTTTTCACAAACAATACCCCATCCATGGTTTTCGACAACCCGTTTGCCACCGCGGATGTTCCTGTGTTGACCTTTGCCCCGGGCCAGAACGGGTGTACGGGCACGTCTCGGTGTTCCATTGGCGCCGTTCCCGCCCACGGACAGGTGGATCTTTATCCCGACAATCATGCGCACTACCTGAACTTTGCCGGCGCCTTCGACCTCGGCAAGTACGTGCGCATTCAGGGTACAGTCAACCCCGGCTGGCTGCGCCAGAATGACCCTTTCCTTCCCTACACGGCGAACACCGCGATCACCGTTGGGGCGCTTCCGGCGCCCCGCCTGGGAGGCCAGAAGCAGACACTGGCCATGAACTGGACGGCCATACTGAAGCCTGTCAAGAGTGTCGAACTGGCGGCCAAGTATCGCCATTACGACTACAACAACAACACTCCCAGTCGCGCATTCACGCCCATTCTGGGTGACACTATCGGGGCGAACGCCACCGCAACAGGCCAGTTAACTCCGGGCGATCCCACGGTCACGTCCGGCAGTGGCGCCACCGAGATCAACAGTCCCTTTGGCTATAACCGCAAGACTTTCGAGGTGAGTGGCGACTGGTTTTTCGCCACTCGCAGCACGGTCAAGGTCGGCTACGAGCGCGAATGGATGGACCGTAGCCATCGTGACGCCGCCCATTCCACCGAGAATTCCTTCTTTGGCGGCGTTGACTGGAGTCCGACCCGGGACCTGCTGTTCCGCGTGTCGGGGCGGCACCAGGATCGCAAGCCGGAGGAATACCAGGATAGGGAAGCGTCCTTTATCAATGCTGCCGGGGTGGAGGTGGAAGTTCCCTGTTCCGATACCACCACCACAGCCTTTACCAGCGAGCAACGGTGTCACCGCCGGTTTGATGAAGCTTCCCGGCTGCTGAACCGGGCTGATGTCATGGTGCAGTACAATCTTCAGAAATTCACCTTCACCGGCAGTTTCCAGACCATCCAGAACGACTTTAACCGCAAAGGTGGCGTCAACAGTGCCGTCCCGCTCAACCCTACCCCCACCGGGGGCCAAGGAACAACCGTTGGTCCATACTATCTCTACGGTGCGTTGAAGGACCTGTCGTTCATCTACGCCGTTGATGGTAGTTACGCGTTTTCGAAGAACCTCTCGTTGTTTGCCGAGTATGCCCACGAGAGGTACCACAAGCGCATGGTCTCGCGAAACCGCGCGCCCACCACTGGCGTGCAGACCATCCTCACCTGTAACGGATGCGACACCAGCAACAATGATTGGTCAAGCATCTATCGCGACATTTTTGACACGTATACAGCAGGCATAGATGCTTCGGCCAGCAAGAAGATCAACATTTCGACTTACTATTCTTTGTCGGCGGGAACCGGCAATGTCCTCACCTCGTGGCTGGGCGACTCCAGAATCATCAATACCGCTGCTGGGGCGACTTCGCTTTCGTGTGCTCCCTCCAGGCCAGATTGCTTCACTCTGGTTAATACAAGCGCAGCTACGTCCTATCCCCAAACCACTACCCGCATGCACGAGCTGGCGGTTGTCTTCAAGTACAAGCTAAGCAAGAGCTTCGTGCCCAAGTTTGAGTACCGCCTCCAGCAGTTCGACAACAAGGACTACCAGACTTCGGCCATGACGCCTTACATGGGTTGCATCAGCCCCCAGGCGCCCTTCACCGGGTCGGCGGCAGCAAATCTGGTCGGTGCCCCATGCAACGTCAGGCTACTGGCCAACTCCCCAACAGTTAATCCTGCAACTCCGGCTTTTACGTCCAGCCCCTTCTATCCGTATTTCGCGGTGGGCGACAACTCCGCAGCCAGATACCTGTTCCTCGGGGTCGACCAGCCCTCGTACCGTGTGCACTACATCGCGGCCACACTCGAGTACCACTTCTAAGCTTGGCCTGTAACGAGTGGGATGGGTCATGGTGCCCATCCCACGTACAGTGGGCGCTCATGCTACTGCCGCCGGCTTCCACGGCTCGAAACTTGCTATTGGACTATCAGGAGACCACGAACTCCGGTTACGCCAACATTTCCTTTCAGCCGGTCAAGCGGGTGACCCTGACCCTGGGCTATGAAATCACCGGCGATAACGGACACACCAGGTGGCTGCGCGCCGACAATGGCACACAGCTCCTGGTTGTCGGTGATGTGTTCGGTAACGCACCGGCTCTTGCCGGAAGTAATCCATTGGGTCTGGCTTGTCCTTCCAACGCACCGCAAGTCGGGACCGTGAGCGGGGCGCCGACCTGTGCCTTCGTCGGTCCGTTTCCGGATCAGCCGCTCGGCCCGCAGGCCATCAACTGGCACAAGGCTCATTTGGGCATTGCCTACGAGGTGGTCAAAGGGGTCCAGTTCAAGGGCGTGTGGAGCTACTACGACTACAACTCGAAGGATGAGGCCGCAAGCCTGGGGCTCCTGCGGGTGGTCGCTCCTCGAGACTTCCACGCGAACGTCGGAACGCTGTCGTTGAAGTACAGCTTCTAGGCCGAGGGGGCTGTTGGTATCCGACTTCTGACGGCCACGTTCAGTTGTGGCAATCGAGTACACTGTTGCGGCAAGCCCCCATTTCTCGAGGACGCAACAGCGAAAGTTTTGAAGCGCATCGCCATTGTTGCCACGCATCCGATTCAATACCAGGCCCATTGGTTTCGCGCGCTGGCGGCACATCCGGATCTGGACCTGGAAGTTTTTTTCTGCCACTACGCCACGCCCAAGGAGCAGGCGGAGGCGGGGTTCGGCGTCGAGTTCGACTGGGACATTCCGCTCCTCGACGGCTACCCGCACCGGTTCCTCAAGAACATCGCCACGACGCCTTCGCTGGACCATTTCGGCGGGCTGGACACGCCGGAGATTCGCGACCTCATTCGTCAATGCCGTCTCGATGCGGTGATCAATTGCGGCTGGAATCGCAAGAGTTACTGGCAGTCCATTTTCGCTTGCCGGCAAAGCGGTACACCGGTGATGGTGCGCAGCGATTCCCATCTGCACACCGAACGGCCGGCGCTAACGGCGGCGGCCAAGTGGCCCGTGTACCGCCTGTTCATACCCCGCATGGACGCCTGCCTGGCCGTCGGCCAGTGGGCACGCGATTACTTTCTTCACTATGGCGCCCGGCGCGACCGCATTTTTTTAGTTCCCCATTCGATTGACGAGCGCTGGTTCGGCGAGCATGTCGCGCGCCTTCTCCCGCAGCGGGCACAGACTCGCGCCGAGTGGCGACTGCCGCCAGATTGTGTCGTGTTTCTCTGGGCGGCGAAATTCATTGGTCAAAAGCGTCCGCTGGATTTCTTGCGGGCGCTGGAGTTGGCCGCACGCAGTGGCATACGGGTACACGGGTTGATGGCTGGAGATGGGCCGCTGCGGGCCGAAGCGGAGGCGTTCGCTCGAGAGCGCGGGGCGCCGGTGACATTCACCGGGTTTTTGAATCAGAGCGAGATGGTGAAGGCCTATGTGGCCTGCGATGCACTGGACCTTACCTCCGGCGGTGAAACTTGGGGCCTGGTGGTAAATGAAGCCATGGCATGCAGCCGCCCATGCATTGTTTCAGACAAAGTCGGTTGCGGCCCGGATCTCATCACGCCATCGACGGGCGCGACCTACCCGGCCGGTCATGTGGAAGCGCTCTTGGCGCGCATGGCATCGTTCGCCGCCGATCGTGAACGTCTGCGGCGAATGGGCGAAGCAGCCGCGCGTCGAGTGGCCGAGTACTCGACGGCAGTGGCGGTCAGCGGGGTTGTGGAAGCAGTCCATTCCGTCCGCCGGCGGTGAGGCGGATGCTCGAACCGCCACCGAGCGGTTTTCGTTTCCGGCCGATATTCAACTGAATACCGAGTCTTGAATCAGCAAAGGGTGGGGCGTGAACCATGCTACGATTCGAAAACTTCGGTGGCAGCTTCCGGCGATTGACAGTCGACCCTGCCGGAGTTTGCCGGAGGACCCTTTAAAGATCGCGATGCGACCTCGGCTAGCGCCAGCGTTACAGCGGCATATGATCGGGTCCGGCGTGCGCTCGGATACAAGCCGCCGTTACACGCCGGTGCCGGTTCTCGTCACCTTCTTTCTGTGGCTGACGCGCGGCAACAGCGTCACCTGGCTACAAGCACTGCTGTCTCTGCTTCTGCTTCAAATCGCCTGGGGCGCATGGATTGCGTGGAAGGCGAAGCCTGCCGCAGAAAAACATTTTCCAATTTTTGCCTGCATTGCGGGTATGTTCTGGCTGGCGTATGGCGTGCCGCTGTTCTGGAGTCGAGCGGAGAGTTGGCGATTCTCCGGCGGGTTTGTTACTCCGCAAGGCATAGTTCGCGCCCAATTACTGGCTTTGCTGGGAGTGGCATCGATTTACGCGGGCATGCATCTGGGCGCCGGAAGGCGTCTGCGGCGAATGCCGACCCTCCACCTGCGCGATTCGCGTAGCTCTGCCAAGCTGCTGGTCGCGATGATGCTGATGGGGACCGTCGTGCGTTACTTTCCGTCTGCGGTGCTCGTCTTTGGCGCTTCCCTGAAACAGGTGTTGGTGATTCTCGTCAACATTGTTCCGCTGATTGCCTACGCGATTATGCTGCGGCGCAGTTTGATGAGACCCGTACCCGGTTATGAGCGCGCAATGCTGGTGCTATTCGTCGCTACGACGTTCCTGACGGGCTTGTCCACGGGATGGATAGGTACCGGCGCTACCATCATTATGGTCACGGGATGCGTAGTTATCGATGCTCGCCATAGCGTCCCCAAGGCTGCGATTGTTGCAGTGTTTGCATACGTTTTATTCCTGCAGCCGGCGAAGGAGGAGTTCCGGGCGAATACCTGGTATTCCTCCAACCCGTCCGGGGGCGACGTATCACGGGCGGCAAATTGGCTGAGGATGTCGCGGGACGCGTGGGAAAGCGCGTTGGTCAATTCCGATACGAATGCACTTCGCCTTCAAATTTACAGTTCCATGAACCGCTTTTCGTTGTTGCAGCCGACGGCCAACGTGGTGGATCTGACGCCCGCCATAATTCCGCACCAGGGTTGGAAAATGTATACCTACATGGCGACCACGCTGATCCCGCGAGTGATCTGGCGCGACAAGCCGACGGTCAACGACGCCAACCGCTTGTACCAGGTGCTCTACGGCATCACCTCGGAGCGGGGATTAGACGGAGTATCGATTTCGGTGGGCGTGCTGGCGGAGAGTTACATCAGTTTCGGATGGTTTGGAGCCGCTGTCGTGATGATGTTTATTGGCCTTGTCTTTGACTGTCTTGGCGCTTTGATGCTGAGCCGCAGTTCCGGCGTTCTGATGAAGGGGGTTGGCTTTGCCTTGCTGCCGGGTTTCGTGGCCCTGGAATCCCAGATGTCCCAGTATCTGGGTGGAGTGGTGCAGAATGTTTGCCTCAGCATTCTGATTCTGTTGCCCGTCGCGCAAGTCACCCGAGCGCGGCTGCCGCAAAGAAGGTTTGCGCGGCGCCCGGTGAGGGCGGTCGTGCCATCGGCGAGCTCGCCCCTGGGGAGTCCCACGGTTATCAGCAAATGACGATCGCGACCGAGCCTGCACCGTTGATTGGAAGGACCGGACGAAACAACATTTCGTTAAGCCTGCCTCCGCAGGGCCGCTCCAAAGCCATCATCTGGGCACTACTGGCGCCGGTTTGCCTGGTGTACGCCCTCCCCTTGCTGATCTCGCTGGCGCAGAGTGGAAAAATCCCGCCAGTGTTCCGTCCAGACGAAACCATTTACATGGTGCGCACCTCCGCCGCGATGCGCGGTGACCCGCTCGGGAATCCGTACATCGCGGGATACGATGCCGCACCCAAGTATCTGCCGGAACTGTCGGAGAGGGCGGTGGCAATCGCCGGCCGAATTTTGCGACTAAACATCGTGGAAATTGCTGCGGCGTTCCGTGTTTTGCAGCCGGCGGCTATTTTCCTGGGAGTGGCTTGGGTCAGCCTGGCTTTGGATCTCACACCGGTCATGGCTGCGCTCGCCGGAGTTCTGACGGTGCTTGGCCCCTCGATGGGCATGCTGCACTTCCACCGCGCTGGACTTCCTGCGTTCCTGCGCTACACGAGGTTTCTCAGCGCCGGGTTCCACACGGCCGTTTTCGTCGCAGTCCTTGGCCTGGTGGCCCTCTGTTGGAATCGTCCAAATCATTTTCGGGCGGTGACGGCAGGGCTTGCGGTGGGAGCGGTATTTTACCTGCCGATCTTTTACTGGAGTGTGCTCTGGGCGGGAGTGATTGGGTTGGCAATACTAAGCCGGGCAGAGCGTCGAAGCTGTTTGTTGGTCATGGCCGGCGTGAGTCTGGTCCTTGCCTTGCCGATGCTGGCGAGCTCCGTGCGCACGGGAGCGAACCCGCTGGTCCAGGAGACGCTTCACCGTGCTCCGACTTTGACGATGTTGCCTGGGCGGCATCTGGAGTTCGGCATCGCCCCGCACTTGGCGCTATGTGCAGCCGGCGCCGTAGTGGCATGGCGGCTGCGTCGGCGGGCCAAGGTTTTCCTGTTTCCGTTTGCATTTTTCGTGGCGAGTGTGCCGTTGCTGCTGCAGAACCTGATCACGAACCGGCAAATTCAGGCGTACCACTTCGTCGACGCGTTGAACCCGCTGTGGGCGATCATGGCGGCTGCGGTGCTTGCGCAGTTCAGGCCTAAGAAGGTCCTGGTGGCGTCAATTTTCGCCCTGGTGATCGGATTTGGGGCGTCGGAGCAAGTGGTCGACTATCTGCGGCTGCGGAGCATCGTCGGCGCGGACGAGGCAGCTTGGGCTCCGGACTGGCGCATGCCTCACACTCTAGAGTGGCTGCAAGAGAGCACACCGCCTGGTTCAGTAGTGATGGCTTCTTCCCCGGTGATGGAAATTTTGCCCATCTTCACGCACAACAAGGTGTACTGGGCTGACTTTGCGCGCCAGCATGTTATGCCGACCGGCGAAACCGATACGCGAAGGCTGGAGGCGCGGCGGTGGACGGCGACGGAGCCGTTGACCTATCGGGTCGATTATTTCTTGCAAGCCGGAGCGAAGTGTTCGCAGATCGCGCCGTCATGGATACGATTTCGCGACGCCGGCGAGAGTACATGCGTGTGGCAGCGCCCGAAGTAATGCACTATGTTGCGTAGGTTTCAGTACAAGCCGAGTGACTGGGCCCCGCTGGCAGCCGCGGTCTACTCGTTCGGACTGTTCGCGATTGTGCTCTCGCTGCTGACGCCGTTTCTGATTCGCGCCGCGGGATACGCGGACAATTTCGACTACCTGGCGATCGCGCGCGCTCTGCGCACGCACGATTTTTCCCACGTTCAACCGAGGGTATTCTGGGGTTACTCCTACGCCATCGCCTGCGTGAGCGCCCTGTTTCGACTGCCCGACGAATTGTCGCTGGTGATCGTCTCAATCGCGAGCTCGGTTGCCGCCGTGCTTCTTTGCCAACGGTTGTGGGGAATGGCAGTTGCGGTGTGGTTCACAGCCGCTAATTTTTGCTGGATCAAAGGCTCCATGCTGGGAGGCTCGGATACCCTGGCAGTGGCACTGGTTTTTGCCGCGTTCCACGAAGCGCGGCTGGAGCGTTGGTACCGGGCGAGCCTTTTCGCCGCCATGGCAACGATTGTCCGACCGGCGCCGGGCTTCATCGCGCTGCTCGCCATCGGCGCCACCCTGCTCTGGCGAAGGCAGTGGAGAACAGCAGCGGCTTGCACCGCGATCGGATTCGTCATGGCAGTCGGTTACATGATTCCGCAGTACGTGATTTACCACGATCCGCTCATGCACTGGCATTCCTACTCGCGGTTCGATTGGAAAGCAGCGTCGCCCATCACGCTGCCGTTGCTTCCCCTCGCGCAAGGCATCCGCGAATACTTATCTGCGCAACCTGTGACCAACATTGTTTGGACGGCCATTTGGGTTTTGTTCACGATCGCGACACTCGTCCTCATGATCAAGAATGGTAAAGAGCAGCGGCGGGATTTTCCGGTCGAGTGGGGCTTCGGAATCGGCTATGCGGTATTTCTCCTGGCGTACAATTCACCGCACTGGCTGAAGGCCGAGTATCCGCGTTTCGTTTTGCCGCTGGTGCCCCTCGGTATCCGGGAGTTCTCGAAACAGGCTGAGGCGTTGATCCCTGCTTTTCCGCTCTACGCGACGGTGAGCGCGATCCTGGGCGCGGCTTCGGCGATGAATGTGCGCAAAGCCATGGCGACTTTCCACGGCCTGCTGCGTTAGCTCACGGGTACCTGCTGGTTTCCTTGCAGAGCTGACCAGATTTGCCATGCTATGATTCGCAGCAACTTGGGTTGAGACAATCTTGATTCACCAGCGTTATAAGGATCTGTATTTCCTCGGCCTCTCCAAGGCCACGTTGCCGAACTATTACCTTCGGCGAACGCTATCCCGAATCCGCGGCACCAATGGCCGCCCGGTCCATCTTCATCTTGGATGCGGGCCAAATTATCTTCCCGGGTTCGTCAACGTGGACGCCAACCCGGGGCACAAAATCGATCTCTGGCTTGACGTGCGCAACGGGCTTCCTTATCCCGACGGCAGCGTTGCTTCCATCTATACCACTCACGTGCTGGAGCATTTCTTCCCCGACGAATTAGCACGGCTGCTGGCGGAGTGTTATCGCGTGCTTCGTTCCGGCGGCGGCATGCGCATCATCGTGCCCAGCTTGCGCACCGCGATTGAGGCCTACAACCGCCGCGAGGTCAACTGGTTCAGCGCGCAGTTCCCGCGGCCATACGATTCCCTGGGCGGGCGTTTCGTGAACTTCATTTTCTGCGATGGCCAGCATCGCAGCGCGTTTGACTTTACCCACATGCAGGAAATGCTGCGTCGTGCCGGCTTTGCCGAGGTGACCGAAACGGCGGAAGGACAAAGCGTCCTCTACGGCGACAAGGTTTTATCCTACGATCCTGGCGACCGTGAAGGCTTGCCGCGGTCCCTGTACGTCGAGGCATTTAAGAAATAAATCGTGTCCTTGCGGCTCCCAGCCCGACACTCTGACACTAAAACTCCAGGTGGAGTCGCAACCCGGGCACAATCACGGGTCCACGATCGCGGTTGTAGCCGGGGTTGTTGATGTGTTGTAGGTCGATCCCGGCGTAAACTCCGCGCCAGAGGTGAGCCGTGTAGAAGCTCTCGACAATGCTTTCTCGGCCGTAATTCAGGCCGCCATCGCCCAATAAGAAGCCGAGTCCGCCAAGGGCGAGGTAGCGCTGGTGGTCGCGCGCAATGCCGTTGCTGACAAAAGCCAGGCCCATCCGGTCGTACTTGCGACGCCAGCGTTCGCCATCCAGGCGGAACCCGCCAAGCACCGTCAAGTCCACTTCGGTGTATGCGTACGATTCGGTCTTTCCATTATTCCATCCGAAGCGCGCAAATGCCGTCAGTCCGGCGGCGACCTCCTGCTCCAGGTTCATGCCGAACCCGTATTTGCGCGTGACTTGCTGCGAATGTGCGGTGATATCAGGCACTGGGTCAATGCCGGCAAGGAAACGATCCACCGCCTCGCGATACCGCCCCATGTTGGCCTCATTCGTATAGGCGAGCACACGGATGGTTCCAGCTTTGGCGGGAATGAGGCCGCGCCGGAGTTGGAATTCAAAATTCTCGGAGTGAGCTCGCCGCAGATTCCATGACAGATCAACGCCATTCGCGACCTTTGGCAGTAATCCTTCGGCAAAACGAAACCCCCAGCTGCCCGCCTCGTAATCCGCCACTACTCCCCAGGTGTAGCCGCGCGTCTCGGCGGGGTAGTCGTAGGCGCCGCTGTTATCTATGGTCCAGTTCAGGAATTGAAAATGGCTGTCGCCGGCGGCGGAATTCATATCAAAAAAATCCACCATGCTGAACTTGCCAATGCGAAGTTCAATCCGTCGCTTCGGCAAGGTGGTGAACAGGGAGAGCGGATTGCGCTCGCTTTCCACGGTCTCGCTGCCGAGCGCGATGATTTTGTGGAACACCGCGCGAGCCAGATACGGAGCCTTGCTCAGCTCGGGGTTTCGAACCACGTCCAGGTTGGTGAAGCCGGCGAGCCCCAGGGCCGAACTGATGCCGGTGCCGCCGGTCTCCTCTACATCCACCAGCACTTCGGTCGACTGGTTGAGCTCGACACCAGTATTGAGGGTCATGACACGAGAGATGGCTTTCTCGTAGCGCGGCAAGAGACTGTTGGCGCCGGTATAGGCTGCATGAAATGGCGGATTAGTCTGGTAGACGAAATTCATCTGCCCGGAGACATAAAACCGGCTCCGGTCAGAGTGCGGGAACATCGAAGGCGGATCTGTTGGAGCTGTTGTATCGGTTTCTTGTGCAGCGGGTTTATGTTCGTCGTCGTCGTTTTGCAGTGGGGACAAGTCCCCCAGAGCTGCGCAGGTGGAGGGGGCAATGTTCCAATCAGAAGCGCCCGGCGGAACATTCTGGTTGGTTTGCGCTACGACCATCGGCCAGGAGAGCGCGACAAATATGACGACGACATAAACTCGCACGAAATCTCCTTGTGGCTTGGCCCCGCGCCGTTCGGCTAAAAACGATGACCTCATTGCAGAAGCAGGATGTCAGAATCCTTGGATTTTTAGGACGTCAAAAGTCTGTTAAGTTTACCTGAGGCGCAAGGCTCGAGATTGCGAGAAGCAGCCAGGCGGACGGATTTTGCTGCCGCTGAAATGCAAGCGTCGCGAAGACCTCGGGAGTGTTGTGCGCAGGAAACTTGTCTGCGAGAATTCGCGGCCATGTTCGGACGTTGGGGGACTCATGGATCGAATCGTTGTCGCGGTCATGTTGCTTTGCTCGTCGTTGTTAGCGCAATCTCAGCCGAAGTTCGACGGCCAAAGCTGGTGGAACTACGTAAAGGTGCTTGCCGCCGATGACATGGAAGGACGCGAAACCGGCAGTGAAGGCCTGCGCAAGGCGGAAGCATATGTCGTGCAGCAGTTGCAAAAGGACGGGCTGCCGGCGGCGGGAAGCAACGGCTATTACCAACCGGTGAAGTTGCGGAGCAAAGCGATTGATGAAAGCCAGTCGAGCATCACCCTGGTGCGAAACGGCAAGGACGAACCGCTGGTGCTGGGAGAGGACGCGATGTTCAGCACGAGCGTGGACCTGGCGCCCGAGGTGAATGCCCCGCTGGTGTTCGTTGGATACGGACTGCGGGTGCCGGAGGCGAAGTATGACGACTTCGCCGGGCAAGACGTACGCGACAAGGTTGCGGTGTTGATTGCCGGCTCGACGTCGGATATGTCCTCTGCATTAGCGGCGCACTACCAGTCGACAGCGGAACGACGCAAGGCGCTGATGGACGCAGGCGCCCTGGGGACGATCTACATTCCGAATCCTGCCTCCATGGACATTCCGTGGTCACGGATGCGGCTGGCGCGCACGCGTCCGAGCATGGCCCTTGCAGATCCCGCTCTGAATGACGCGGCGGGCGTGAAGATTGCTGTCATTTTTAATCCCGAGCGAGCCGAGAAGCTGTTCGAAGGCTCCGGGCACACCTTTGCGGAAATCGCGGCGCTGGCAAAAGATCGCAAGCCGATGCCGCACTTCCCGCTCCAGGTCAGCCTGAAATCAAAGGCGAAGATGACAGTCGCGGAAGTTGAGTCGGCAAACCTGGTGGCGAAGTTGCCGGGATCGGACCCGAAGTTGAAGGACGAATACGTGGTGCTCACGGCGCATATCGATCATCTGGGCGTGGGCGAGCCCATCAACGGAGACAAGATTTACAACGGCGCGATGGACAACGGATCGGGATCGGCGGTTTTGCTCGACCTGGCCAACGCATTGTCAAAGGTCAAGCTGCGCCGGTCTCTGCTGTTCGTGTGGGTAACAGCGGAAGAAAAGGGTCTGCTGGGATCGCGCTATTTTGCGGCAAACCCGACGGTGCCGAAGAAGCATATTGTCGCGGACCTTAATACCGACATGTTTCTGCCCATCTTTCCCATGAAGTCAGTGACCGTGTATGGATTGGCGGAGTCGGATCTCGGCGACATGGCGACCAAGGTGGCGGAGCAGCAAGGTCTGCGCGTGCATCCCGATCCGGAGCCATTGCGCAATGCTTTTATCCGCAGCGACCAGTACAGCTTTATCCGCCAGGGAGTGCCGTCGCTGGCAATGAA
This sequence comes from Terriglobales bacterium, assembly GCA_035691485.1. Taxonomy (NCBI): domain Bacteria; kingdom Pseudomonadati; phylum Acidobacteriota; class Terriglobia; order Terriglobales; species Terriglobales bacterium. Next base: position 18,186 of record DASSIZ010000017.1, on the reverse strand, counting down.
AGTCGGGTTTGAGCCGAACTCGCCCGAGGCAGCCAAGGCGAAACAGTGGCTGACACAACGGTATCATGCGCCCTCGGATGACACGAATCAGCCGGTGGACCTGGAGGCGGCGGGGAAATTCGAGGACGTACTGAGCAGCCTGACGATCATGGTGGCGAACGCCGACGAGCGGCCGAGATGGAAACAGGAGAGCTTCTTCCGAAGGTTTGCGAAATAAATTCTGCATTCAAGGGAGAAAACGCGTGTTGCTCCTGCGCCCGCCATCTTGATCTCTCGTATGTTCGCTGGCTGTTCTTAGTCGAATCGAAATACGCAACCGGTCTATCTGGGAGCTTCCGCCAGGGGAAGCCAGACTTGAAATCGCGTATCGCCTGGGCTTGATGTGACCTGAATGTTGCCTCGGTGCTTCCTTACGATTCGCTGCACTGTATCGAGCCCCAGCCCAGTGCCCTCGCCGACTGCCTTGGTGGTGAAGAAAGGCTCAAAAATATGCGACTTAATCTCGGGCGGAATTCCTGGCCCGTTGTCGCCGATCTCAACGAGTACGCAAGCGTCCTCTCGACAGGTCCGAACTCGAAGCTCGCCCTTTTCCCCCATCGCGTCGATGGCGTTGTCAATGATATTGGTCCATACCTGGTTGAGCTCGCTGCCAAACGAATTCACCAGCAGTGGAACCTGCTCGTAGTCGCGCCGCACCCCGACGCCGCGGCGTTTGAGCTTGTGGTTCAGAATCGTAAGCGTATTTTCAAGACTTTTGACAATGTCTACGTTCTGGAGAGGCGACTGGTCCATGAACGTGTATTCCTTGATCGCCTGCACCAGCTCCGAGATCCGCGAAGTGCTGCTTTCGATTTCATTCAGCAGGGTCGCCACGTCCAGCGACGCCGCAATCCTCACCAGCGCAGCTCGCGCCGTATCTGGCTCGAGTGTCGCAAAGAGCGACTCCAAGACTGCCGGCCTGATATTCCTGCGCGCCAGATCGGACGCCAGTTGCCAGAGGTCGTTCTGCCCGTGATTGTGCAACCACGCTTCAATCTGCTCTTCCAAGTCGCTAATCGTCAGGGCATCCGGCGGGGGCTCGTCCCGCGTGGTGAGGGAAGCTTCCAACTTTTCGATTTCCGCCTTTTGCATCGGCGTCAGCTCGCGCCGTCCTAACTCGTGACTCGTATCCCTGATACGTTTCAGAATGTCGCGTAATTGACTGGTGGCACGTTTGGCGGCGGAGGCGGGATTGTTGAGTTCATGCGCCAGCCCAGCCGAAAGTTTACCCAGCGCAGCCAGCCGGTCGCGTTGCTGTTCGATGCGGGTGACTTCGCGGATCCTGTCGGACATCACCCCGACCAGCCGCTTGGTTAACTCCGGCATCTTCTGCACCAGTTCTGCAAAAAGTGCGGACGGAAAACGCAAAAGGCGGCTGGCGGTGAGTGCGCGTCCGGTTACCTTGGCCTGCGTCATCCTCGAAAACGGCAGCGCGCCGGTCACTTGGCCCGCGTTGACCGGAATCACGACAGTCTCGCCGGCAAAATCTCCTCGCACCTGGAGTTCTCCCTCCAGAATCACAAACATCGCCGCCGCCGGGTCGGTTGGCCGCACGTACGTGTCCCCGGGTTTGAGATACAGCTCCTCTGACTGGCTGAGGAACCAGGCAAGCTGATCCTCAGGCAGTCCGTCGAATGCCGGAACGCGAAGTAATTCTGATGCCGTGACCATTTAGACCTTGCTCAAATACTGATGGATGAACTGCACGGCCACCGATCCTTCACCCACTCCGGAAGCCACGCGCTTAACCGACCCATGGCGTACATCGCCCACCGCAAACACTCCCGGCACATTGGTCTCCAGCAGGAACGGATCCCTATCCAGGGTCCATCCCTTGATACGTTCTCCGTCGCGCATGAGGTCGGGGCCGGTCAGGATGAAGCCACGTTCGTCTCGCTCTACCACCTCTCCCAGCCAAGTGGTTCGCGGCAGGGCTCCAATAAAGATGAACATAGCGCTGGCCGGCACACGCTCCGTTTTGCCAGTGTCCGAACACAAAACCGAAATTTCCTCCAGGTGCGTGTCGCCATGCACTTCGGCCACGCTGGCATGGGTCCACAACCGAATGTTCGATGTCTCCTTGACCTGATCGATCAGGTACTGTGACATGGTGCTGGCGAGCGACGTTCCGCGCACCAGGATGACCACGCGTTCGGCGTACTTGGAGAAGTTCATGGCGGCCTGTCCCGCCGAATTCGCGCCGCCCACCACATACACAATCTCGCCCTTGCACGACAGCGCTTCGGTTGAGCCTCCACCGTAGTAAACGCCGGCCCCCTGCAAGCGCTCAATTCCCGGAGCGTCCAGTCGCCGCCACTGGACGCCGGCAGCAATCATCAATGCGTGACAGGAGAGTTCGTTGCCGTCCGCCAGCTTGATAATCCGGTACGGTCCCTCGATGCGTATGCCCACGGCTTCCTGCGGCGACAGAATCTCGACCCCGAATCGCTGCGCCTGGGTTACCGCGCGACGCGCCAAGTCGCCTCCGCTGAGTCCGCTCGGGAACCCCAGGTAGTTTTCGATACGCGAGCTCATTCCCGCCTGTCCTCCCGGCGCTTCGCGCTCGATCACCACCGTGTGAAGTCCTTCGGATGCGCCATAAACCGCCGCGGCCAGTCCGGCCGGTCCTCCACCCACGATGGCCAAGTCGTAAAAGTCAGTCTGCGCCCGCGTCCGCAATCCGATCTTTTGCGCTACGTCCGCCGGCACGCTCTCCAGCAGCTTGCTTCCGTCGGGAAACAATACGACCGGCAGATTCGCCGCCTCCGGACCGAGCGCCTCCAGCAACCTCTTGGTTTCCGGATCGTTGGCGGAAAGCTCCACGTCAATCCATTGATATGGAACATGGTTGCGCGCCAGGAAATCCCGTAATTCATACGCGCGTGGCGACCATCGCGTGCCCAGCAACCGAATGCCCTCGAATGTTGGCCGGTACGAAGCCTGCCAGTCGTCGAGCAAATCATCCAACTGCGGATAGAGGTGCTCTGTCGGTGGATCCCACGGCTTGAGAAAAAAATAGCTGATATTGGCTTCATTGATCGCGCTGATCGCGGCATTGGTATCGGCATACGCGGTCAACAACGCACGCTTCGCATCGGGGAAAATCCGGGTTGCTTCCTGCAGAAAATTGACCCCGTCCATGTGCGGCATGCGTTGATCGGCAAGCAGCAGGGCCACGTTGTCATTCCGGACCTTGAGTTGTCGGAGAAGATCCAGCGCGCCTTCGGGAGAATCGCTCCCCATCACTCGGTATTCGGCGCCGTATTGCGATCGAAGATCACGCTCAATTGACCGCAGCACGTCTGCGTCGTCGTCGACACTGAGCAAAATTGGTTTCGCCATGTCGGCCTCGGCTTTCGTGTCGGACGTCGGGGGTCCAGGGCAACCGCAGACTAGTTAGATACAAAAGACCGCAATACGTCGCAGATTGCGCCCCACGCGCCGGCACCCGCATCATCTACCGCTTTCACTTTCTCGCGTAATGGGACCGGCAGTGCCGGTTACTTCCGTGCGATTTCGCGTGCTCATTGATGGACACCCACCAGGCGCCGCGCACGGGGTTGACGTAGATGACCAGGGCAACGGCACGGTTACCGAGCCGCGGATGTATCAGTTGATCCAGCAACCGAAGCCCACCGTTGCTCGACAGTTCGAGATCGAGTTTCTCGATTCAGGCGTGGAGGCCTTTCCGTTCACTTCGGCGCAACGACTACGCCGAACCGAGCAAACCATTTTGGACAATCTATCTGTTTAATGGTCGAATTTTTTTCTTGTTCTTTGAAATCCCGGCAGTGCACCATGCGATGGCCTGGTCAAGCCGCGGACTCATCGCGCGGCCTTCGGAGGAGTAATGGGAAAAATGGCAGTCGCGGCACTCATATTGGTTTGCACGGGGATGATGGTTCTCACGCCGGCGATCGGAGCCCAGCAGAACATGGACCAGCGGCCGGCGTTGCAGCAGACGATGGCTGACCGTTATCGCCTGACGCGAGTGGGAACCACGGCTTTGTCGAAGCGTGGAGCCCCCGATCGAGTGCGCCGGGCCGGCGGGGTGGTAATCATCCGCAAAGCCGGACTGTACGGGGGGCTGGAGCACAATGACGCGGCTTCCGTCTACATCCGTGAGGGCGAACCACCAAAGCTGTACGCGGGAAAGAAGGAACACGAGATCCGTGTCGGAGAGAAATTCTACGTGCACTCGGTGGCGGTCGCCGACGACGTCGTCGTCCTGGGGCTGGTAAGCGTGGCGTCCATCTCCACGGCAACCAGGCCTGGACAATTGTGGCTTACCCTGAACTTTTTCTTTCCCAAGCCGGTGCTGGAGCACGGTGACATCACCACGGTCTACCGGACGCTGGACCAGTGGCTGCTGCCGGAGGGATCGTTCCAGCCGGGCTATAGCGAGACAGCGGCCACGGCAGCAACTCCGTCGCGCACCGTGCCGGCGACGCCGTCCGATTTGAGGCCGGGCATGGATCGGGAGCAAGTCGTCGCTTCGCTGGGCGCTCCATTGAAGGAAGCCAGCTTCGGGACCAAGACCTGGCTGACGTACCCGGGGATGGTGGTGGTGCTGGAGCAGGGCAAGCTGGCCAGTGTTGACCAGACTTCGCAGCCGCCCGCCAAGGTAAGCGTCGGTTCGGAGCCTTCGGGCGCGGACGTATACGTCGACGGCAACTTCGTCGGCTCGACGCCATCCTTGCTCCCACTGCCGCCGGGCAGCTACAAGATCGAGGTGAAAGCGGCCGGATTCAAGAACTGGTCGCGTGAGATCAAGACGCTGGCAGGAGGAGAGGTCAACCTGAAGGCAACGCTGGAGAAAGTGGACCATTGAGTGGTTGCCTTGCTCGTGAGGTGTATGCGAGCTTTGAACCGGAATTTCCTTTTTGACTCCCTAAAACCGGCAAGCCGGAGTGGTTTGGGTTCTTTGCTCGATGCTGTCGTTTTTGACGCGTGGAGCGCAGGTCCGTCGGCAGCACGCGGACATTCGAACCAAAATCTATACGGATTCAGCGGTTGAACGATCGGCGTGAGGCGAATAGAGGCGTTGTCAGAACGGGGTTGCCGCAAATGGACGTGAATCGGACGTAAACAACACATAAGTGTTTTAAATCTGGGGTGGGAGATGGGAATCGAACCCACAACGTCCGGAGCCACAGTCCGGTGCTCTGCCAGTTGAGCTACTCCCACCGCAAGCTTTGATTATAGCAAGCCGACGCGGCCCAGAATCAGCGAGTGGGAGCCAGACGCCGACCCAGCGGCACCGGGGCCAGATCAGTCCAGCAGTTGGGGCCGGCTTCGCGCACGAATGTGACGCGCTCAATCAGCACGCGTCGAGACTCGCGATATTCTTCCCACCGCCGGCGGGCCTCTTCCGACGCGGCAAGCGCTTCTTCGACAGTATCCATGCGAAAGATGGTCAGGTGCGGCATATACGGCCACTGCTCCTCGCCGTGCAGTGCGGCGACATTGAGGCGGTCGTGAAGTTCACGCATGCGATAAGCGGCGTGCGCGACGCGCAGAAAAACCGTCGGCGTCGCCGGCACGAATGTCGCTACTTCCCCGAGCACGATTTCAAACGGTTCCACGGCGCTGCAGACCGACTCCAGCGAGTCCAGCGCCTGTGCTTCCGTGCCCTTCAGTCGGCGCGGAGGAAGAACGCTGACATGCGCCGGCAGGTGTGCCTGCCTGGGATGGAATTGTCGTCGCAGCCCTTCGACAAAACCCGCCACCGGACTCGTCACGTAGGCGACGAGGGCATATTGCGGAGCGGCCATGGCTGCAAAGCATTATATTCCTTGTCCGAGTAGCCGTCGTTTGACTGTATGTCGTAGCCCGGACGGCGTGTCGAGCCGCCTCGCGCACTACGTTTATAATCAGCAGAGAGTCGGGGCGTAGCGCAGCCTGGTAGCGCACCTGCCTTGGGCGCAGGGGGTCACAGGTTCAAATCCTGTCGCCCCGACCAATTAATGTGCCTCGCGAGTGGGCTCCTTCTTCATTTCCTCCGATGGCGCTTCGCGACAACCACAAGGCAGGCACTCGTTAGTCTGGCTTCACTGCCCACAGTCCATGGGCCAAGTACCACGTTCGAATCTTCAGCTTGTGTTCATAGCACTTCCGGTCGACCTCGTCCCAGCGCAGTTCGGTTCTGCCGAATTCGGCAGCCGCACGTGGGGGCAGTGCTGAGGGTTGCGACGATTCGGTGCGATAAAGCGGCGGGGGCGGCGGTGGCATCGGTTCCAAAAGCCAATGCTGCGCTTGCAGCCATTCGAGTGCTGCGCGACCCAGTAATTCCGCCATAACTTTCAGCCAGAGAAACATGTGCTTTAAAACATGCGCTCTGACAACGGAGATGAACAAACTCAAATTGAGACTGCCATGTTACTAAGGTAACCAGCGCGAGTTCTCAAAAGAAGAGCTGCCGCCATGCCGTCAGCGGTAATTGCACGGTCGTTCCAGGAAATTCCTCAAGCTCAAGGTGATGGTGTATCGGACGATTTCGGCGCGGGCGTGCGCAGATGTGTTCTTTGGAAGTAGGCGGGCGCGATGCGCATCGACTGCAATCAGCCACCGCTATGGTGCTGTGTGCAGTTTGTAAGGCGACTCTCGATCATGCCACAGGGATTAGAACGACGACTGATTGACCAGGTTGGCGATGTTTTTGGCCAGGTTCTGCGTCGCATTCAGGTTGCCGCCGAACAGCCGGACTGTGCCCTGTACCGTCTTGTCGAGCTTGGTTTGCGAGTCGCGCGTGGCGAGTTGTACGTGCACCGAAACCTTGGTTGCGCCGCCGACCGTGGTCACGGCGCGCTTGGTTTCGCTGCCTCGTTGGAATTTCTCCAGCTTGGTGGTGAGAATCAGCAGATTGGGGACGTCGGTCGCCCGGCGATCGCCACTGCGGAATACCTGCTGGAACTTGTTCGTCTTTTCAATGTCCGCCACCAGGTTCTCGTAGATTGCCATGGCGAAGTCAGGCGGGAGTTTGCCTTCCTCAGCCGAGACCGGTTCGACTTCGATGGCCCACGGAGTCGCCGTCGCGGTAGTTTTTGTTGCCGGCTTTTCTTGTGATGAAGCGCAAACCCCGGCCAGCCATGTCAACATCAGCGCCGCAGTCAGCAGGGCACGTGCACGTGGTTGTGGGCGGCTCATTTTTTCTCCTTCTGTGCAGCATCTTTCGCGCCGTTTGTTTCCACCGGTGTGCTGGTTTTCGCTCCCGAGGCTACGAGCTGTTTCTTAAGATCAAGCGCCTGGCCTCGCGGCATGGTGAAAAGAACACCATGCAAGCCGCCGTTTTCATCGCGATACTCCACCGTGAGGCTGTCGATTTTTTCATGCGTAAACAGGCTGAGAACGCGTCCGCCACCATAGGGCACGGCCATCTTGGCCACCGTCAGCCCTTTGCCGCCGGTCTGGCGGCTATCCTCCCCGGTGAACATGTCTTCAATGGAGTTGGTGGCAATCTGCGCGTGCGAGGCAGCGCCTTGAAAATCCAGGCCGCTGGCGCTGACCGTCAGCTTGCCCTTGGCTCTCGGCTTGACGTCTTGCAGACCAAGTACGTGAGTTACCTGAGGCGAAGAATCCGCCGCCGGTGCTTGGGTCGAACTCTGGGCCGCTGCCGCGGCCGACAGAGCAATCACTGAAATGGTGAGCAGATACCTTCGCGGCGCGCTCCGTCCCGAGCATGACATGCTGCACCCCAGTTCTGGATGAATTGATCCCTAACGAGTGGGGGGCATTATATCTGCACCGCTCTCATTTGCCAGAACAATCGCGCATTCAGCGAACCAGCACCCGCGAAGGAATGCGCGTTTCGTCATTTCACGCGGCGACCGATACAATGAAGGTGCGTCTTTGGAGGCCAGTGCGCTCCGGTGACTGGCGAACTCAAAGATCATCCTTATGGAACGTCGCAATCTGATCGTTGCCATCACCGGCGCAACCGGCACCGTCTTCGGCATCCGCATCCTGCAACTGCTGCAGGGCACCGACGTCGACACACACGTCGTGATCAGCCGATGGGGCGCGCGCACATTGGCGGAAGAGACCGAGTACACGGTCGAGCAGGTGCAGGCAATGGCCACCCACGCCTATCCCATAGGCGACCAGGGCGCGCCGATTTCCAGTGGATCATTTGTGACGTTAGGAATGGTGATCGCGCCGTGCACGATGAACACGCTGGCTTCGATCGCGCATGGTCAGGGTGACAACCTGGTGCACCGCGCCGCCGATGTGACCCTGAAGGAACGACGCAAGCTGGTACTGCTGGTGCGCGAGTCTCCGCTGAACGATATCCACCTGGAGAATATGCTCAAGCTGTCGCGCATGGGCGTCGTGATTTTTCCCCCGGTGCCGGCGTTCTATAACCGGCCGCAGTCCCTCGATGAGATGATCAACCACGTCGCCATGCGGGCGCTGGACCAGTTCGACCTTCACCTTGACGCGATGCGGCGTTGGGATGGGACAAACACGGCGCCGAAGTCGCGCGCGACTAACTAAGTCAATTTACCCAATTTTGCGCAGCCGTTCGGCAGCCGCATCGAGAGTCTGATCGCGCTTGCAGAAGGCGAAGCGGACCTGCCGTGCGCCGTCACGCGGATTACTGTAGAAACTGGACCCCGGTACCACGGCCACGCCGACATCTTTCACCAGATGGCGGGCGAAGCTTACGTCATCGTCGTAACCGAAGCGCGCGATGTCCGTCATGATGTAGTACGCGCCGCGGGGCACAAAGACGTTGAAGCCGGCCTGTCGCAGGGTCGGCAAAAGCCGGTCGCGGCGAGCGCCGTAGGATGTCGCGAGGTTCTGGTAATACAAGTCGGGCAAGCTGAGCGCGACAGCGCCGGCAGCCTGCAGCGGCGCCGCTGCTCCCACGGTCAGGAAATCGTGCACCTTCCGGATGGCATTGGTCAGCACGGGCTGTGCCACAGCCCATCCGACGCGCCATCCCGTCACGCTGTAGGTTTTGGACATGCCATTGATGGTGATGGTGCGATCGCGCATGCCGTCCAGCCTCGCCATGGAGATGTGCTCGGCGCGGTCGAAAATGATGTGCTCGTAAATTTCGTCGGTAATGGCAAGCACGTCGAATTCGAGGCACAAGTCGCGGATCACTTCCAGTTCTGACCGCGTGAACACTTTGCCGGTAGGATTGTTCGGGGTGTTGAGGATGATCGCCTTGGTGCGGTCGTTGAATGCCGCGCGCAGTTCGCGCTCGTCGAACTGCCACTCGCCGTCGCCGACGGGCGGATGCAGCTTCACAAACCGCGGCTGCGCGCCGGAGAGGACGGTGTCCGGGCCGTAGTTTTCATAGAAGGGCTCGAAGATGACGACCTCATCGCCAGGATTAGTGATGGCGAGCATGACCGCAATCATGGCCTCGGTCGAGCCGCAGCAGACGGTGATCTCGAGTTCCGGATCAACCGCGATCCCTTGCCATTTTTGCATCTGGCGCGCGATTGCTTCGCGCAGAGGCTTAGCGCCCCAGGTGATGGCGTATTGGTTGATGTCGGCGGCGATTGCTTCCTGGGCGGCGCGCTTGATTTCCTCGGGGGCGGCGAAATCAGGAAATCCTTGGGCGAGGTTGATGGCGCCGTAGAGCATCGCCTGGCGAGTCATCTCGCGGATCACCGACTCGGTAAACCGCTCGGCCTTGCTGCTGATCAACTGCTTCGCCCGCTTCGAAACCGGCTCCATGCCGGGCAGCGTAGCACAATCCGCCGGGCGCCATGGGCCACTCGGTTTGCGCAACTTTCGCCGCCGGCGCGCATCTGTTCCAGCAACCCTGCTCCGGAACTTCTTCTGAATGAGAGGGTTTACAATACCGCTGGTGAGGATCGCACAATCCACGTTTTTGTCGCTGCAGGCACGCCGTAATGCGCGCCTGATCAGATTTGCGGCCGTTGTGTGCCTCCTGCTGATATGCGTCAGCAGCTACGACGCGCTCCACGTCCACGGCCCCGTGAACCCGCTGGAGACCGCTCCTCAGGCGCCGCATCATTGCCTGTTGTGCCTCGCGGCACACTTGCCGGTAACCATCATTGCCGTTGCCGCCGTGCCCCTCCCGCGCTTCACGTGCGCGACGCCGTTGCCGCCCGAAAATGCCGGCTCCTATGAGTCGGCGGCAATGCTTACCTGCTACACCCGGCCTCCGCCCCAGGTCTAACCTCCCAGGCCCCTTTTCTTCCGGTACCTGCCGGAGCACTGTGTCCGGTTCATGAGACCGGCGGCCACGTTTCTGATACTTGAGGAGGCTCACCATGCGTTACCGCATATCGGGCGCTGCACTTCTAATATTTGCTTGCATAGCAGTTCCCCTGGCCGCGCCGGCGCAGCAGAGCCAGGACGATCGCATCAAGGCGTTGGAGGAACGCATCATCGCCCTGGAAGGGCAGGTGCGCACGTTGAAGGCGCAACAAGCGCAGGCCGCGACCGCCGCCACGCCCGCCACCGCGGTGCCTGCGCCAGCGGCACCGGTCGGAGCGGCAGCAGAGACGCCCGCGCAGGTTGCCGGGACACAGCCGGCGGCTACGTTGCCTGTTTATGGGGGAGCTTCGGCCGCAGCCAAGGCGCTGAACCCAGACATCAGTGTGATCGGCGACTTCATCGGTTCCATGGGACATAACCCGCTGCTGCAAACGCCGGCCTTCCAGATGCATGAATCGGAAGTCGGGTTCCAGGCGATTGTCGATCCCTACGCCCGCGGCGACTTCTTCATCTCCTTCGGAGAACAAGGCGTGAACCTGGAAGAGGGCTACATCACGTTCACGGCGCTGCCGGCGGGATTCGTGTTACGCGGCGGCAAGATGCGTGCGGCCTTCGGCAAGGTGAACACGCTGCACAATCACGTGCTGCCCTGGATAGACCGGCCGCTGGTTACCAACAGCCTGGCGGGTGGCGAGGACGGCATTAATGACGCCGGCCTGTCGCTGACGCGCATCCTGCCCGCGCCCAAGGGCCTGTTCCTGGAAGCTACCGGGCAGGTGTTACGCGGCGATTCGGCGGATGTGTTTACCTCGAGCAAACGCAGTGACGTGAGCGCGGTCGCACACCTGCGCGGCTATCGCGATATCAGCGAGTCGACCAACATCGATATTGGCGCTTCCTACGCGCGCGGTCACAACGATCTCGGCAGCAGTTTCCTGACCCAGCTTTACGGCGTGGACGCTACCCTGCGATGGAAGCCGCTGCGCAGATCTATCTACCATTCGTTCGTCGGGCGCAGCGAGTTCATCTGGAGCCGACGCGAGCAGATGCCGCGGCTGCAGCGCTCCTTCGGTTGGTATGCCGCGGGCGATTACCAGTTCGGAAGGCGGTGGTTCGGCGGAGCGCGCTATGACCGCTCCGACCGGTCCCACAACGATGGCCTCACCGACAGCGGCACCTCGCTCGTGCTTACCTATTGGCCCAGCGAGTTTAGCCAGATTCGCGGGCAGTACCGGCTGACGCGCTATGCCGAGCACCTGGACGCGCACGAGTTCCTCATGCAGTTGCAGTTTTCACTGGGCGCACACGGTGCGCACCCGTTTTAAGACAGTGCCCGGCTCTGATTGCTTAGCAGCCGGTTGCCATATATGGAGAAAGAAATGAAGCGTTATCTTGTAATTTCGATCGCGGCGGTCCTGATCTTCGGTGCTCCCCTGGCGTTCGCGAAAAAACTCAATGTGGTCACTTCGACCACCGATCTTGCCGCGCTGGCGCAGGAAGTCGGAGGCGACCGCATCAACATTGAAGCGATTGCCAAGGGTTACCAGGACCCGCACTTCGTGGAAGCGAAGCCGAGTTTTCTGTTGAAGCTGCGCAATGCCGACCTGCTGATCAGCGTCGGGCTGCAACTGGAAATCGGATGGCTGCCGCCGCTGATCACGCAAAGCGGCAATCCTCGCGTGCAAGTCGGCGCACCGGGCTACCTCGATGCGTCGCAGTTTGCCGAGATACTGGAAATTCCTACCGGCCAAGTCACACGCGCCATGGGCGACGTCCACCCACTCGGAAACCCGCACTACTGGCTCAATCCCGACAATGGCCGGCGTGTGGCGAAGGGGATCGCCGCCAAACTGGGCGAACTTGATCCCCAGGACAGTTCCTATTTCCAGCAGCGGCTGGCCGATTTCGAAAAGCGCCTTACCGCGGCCGAGAAAAACTGGGACGACCAGATGGGGCCATTTCGCGGGCGCAAGGTGGTCACCTATCACAACTCCTGGACGAACTTTTCCAAGCACTTCGGACTCAACGTGGTGGGATACATCGAGCCCCGCCCCGGCATTCCGCCGACGCCCCAGCACACGCTGGAACTGATCCAGATGATGAAGCGCGACAATGTTAAGTTAGTGCTGGTGGAACCCTACTTCGACCTGAAGACGCCGAACAGCATCGGCCGCGAAACCGGCGCGCAGGTGCTGGTGTTGCTGCCTTCCGTCGGCGGCGAAAAGGGAATCGACAACTATTTCAAGCTCTTCGATTACGATATCGGGTTATTGACCAAGGCGTTCAACGCGACAAAATAAACGATCGCCAGTCGGAATGCTCGACACAGGTGAACCATAGATGTTGATTCTCTCGTTCCTGATTTTGCCATTTCTTGCCAGCCTGATCTTGACCGGCATTCACGCCTACCTTGGGGTGCATGTTGTCGAGCGCGGAGTCATCTTCGTGGACCTGGCGCTGGCGCAGATTGCCGCGCTGGGCGCCACCATCGCAATCCTGGCCGGCATGGATCCGCACGGCGGCGGGGCCTATTGGATCAGTCTCGCCTTCACGTTCCTCGGCGCCGGCATCTTCGCACTGGTGCGCGCACACCGCGGACGCATTCCGCTGGAAGCTTTCATCGGCATCACTTACGCCGTGGCTTCCGCCGCCGCCATTCTCGCGATGAGCAAAGCGACCGGAGAAACAGAGCACCTCAAGGACATGCTGGTGGGCAACATTCTCGCCGTTTCGCGTCCGGAGGTCATCAAGACCGCCGTACTTTACGGCGCCATCGGGCTTTTTCATTACATCTTCCGGCGCAAGTTCCTGCTCATCTCCACCGACCCGAAATTGGCGGAGCAGTCCGGCATTTCGATCGGGCTGTGGGATTTTCTTTTTTACGCATCATTCGGATTTGTCGTCACCTCTTCGGTCGCCATCGCCGGTGTGCTGCTCGTCTTTTGTTATCTGGTGGTGCCCTCGGTTGGCGCCATGCTTTTTGCCGACCGCATCGGCCCGCGCCTGGCCATCGGTTGGACCATGGGCACGCTGGTTTCGGCGCTTGGTTGTTACTTCTCTGTCTGGATGGACCTGCCGACGGGCGCGACGATCGTATGCACGTTCGGCGGCGTGCTGCTGCTGATGTTCCTGGCGCGCACGTTCTTTTGGCGTCGCGTGCCCCTGCCGGTGCGTGAGCGAGAAACCGTGTACCAGGAGAGAAGGTAACTCCAAGTTCAGCTGCAGGTGCCAAACGAACGCCCTTGCTTCCCTTCGCGCGGTCCTGGTGAAATGGTTTAATATTGAACCATACTTACGATCCGCAAGGCTGAGATGAAACACTTTCATGGCACCGCCCGGCAGGAACGCGCGCTCAACGTTTACGTCAAGCTGCTGCGGGCCGCCGACACAGTGGATTCCTTGCTCATGTCGCAAGTGGAGTCTGCGGGACTGACTCCCAGCCAGTTCGGCGTGCTGGAAGCGCTTTACCACATCGGTTCGCTGTGTCTCGGCGAGTTGGCGCGCAAGATCCTGAAAACCAGCGGCAACCTGACCATGGTAGTCAGAAACCTGGAAAGGCGGGGGCTGGTGACGCGCACCCGCCAGGCCGCCGACAAGCGCTATTACCTGGTTGCAATTACTGCGAAGGGAAGGAGGCTTATCGCGCAGCTGTTCCCCAAGCATCTGGAGCGGATGGTGGACTTGATGTCGGCGCTCACTCCGTCCGAGCAGGAGACACTTGCAGCGCTGGCTCGCAAACTCGGAACGACCGTCGCCGCGGATCGCAATGGCGACCAGAAGCGCTGAGCACGCTACTCGTTTCGATATTCTTCCGGCGTAATCTTCGCCTGCACACGCTCCACGCCGCGCAGGATCAGCAGATCCGCGGCGCGCTCAATACGTTCATCGCTAAGTTCGCGCTGCAGGTCGTCAATGCCGGCGAGCACGCCCCCGGCGAAGCTGAGCAGCAGGTCTCCGGCGCGCACTCCGGCGCGCTCCGCGGGGCTCCCGTTTTCCACCGACTGCACCAGGATGGCCGATTCCTGCTCGACATTGTGAAACAGCCTGAGTTTGCGCGCCAGCGGCACCGTCTGGCCGACGACGCCGATGTAGGCGCGCCGGATGCGGCCATCGCGGATCAATCGCGCCGCCACGTACTGCGCGGTGTTGATGCCGATGGCGAAGCAGATTCCCTGCGCCGGCAATATGGTCGCCGTATTCACGCCGACTACTTCGCCGCGTGAGTTGACCAGCGGTCCCCCGGAGTTACCGGGGTTGAGCGCAGCGTCGGTTTGCAAAACGTCGGAGATCAGCCGTCCGGAACGCGAGCGCAGAGTGCGTCCAAGGCCGCTTACCACTCCGGCCGTTACGGTGTGTTGAAAGCCGAAAGGGCTGCCAATGGCGATCACCAACTGGCCGACCTGCAGGCGCTTGGAATTTCCCAGGGTCACGAACGGGAGCCCCGTGCCTTCGACGCGGACCACGGCAAGGTCGGTCCCGGGATCATCGCCGATCAGGACCGCGGGCATGTGCCGGCCGTCGGAAACCTGTACTTCAATGCGGGAGGCGCCGTGAACCACATGGCTATTGGTCAGGATCAGGCCGTCGGGAGTAAAGATGAAACCGGAACCCGAACCGGCAGCGCGTTCCACCTCCGCGCCGGCCCGTCGCAGCCTCGACGTCACCGTAATGTGCACGACCGCCGGCACGACGCGCTCGGCCGCTGAGGTAACCGCGCGCGAGTAGGCATCGAGAAGTTCAGCGTCCGAAGATTCAATTGGGGGAGCAGAGAAAGATGTTTGGTGTTCTCCGCGAACAAAGTGAAGGCTGCTCATGTCCTATGGATGATGGCAGCGGGGTTCCGGATTCGTGGCGGCCTCTACGATCGCCATCGGAAAGGCCGTTCAAAGCGTCCCTTCACATTAGGCAAGGTCGAACAGCAGGAACTCGGAGCTTCCTGATTGTCCGGTAATGGCCAGCATGCTTTCATTTTCGATGCTGGCGCCATCGCCGGCTGCAAGTTTCTTGCCGTTCACCTCAATCTCGCCGCGGATGACCTGCACCCACGCGCCGCGGCCCTTGGCCAGTTCGTGCTTCACGCTCTTTCCGGCTTCGAGCACAGAGCCGTACACGCGGGCGTCCGAGTGGATGGTGACCGAGCCGTCGCTGGCCTCCGGCGACGCGACCAGGCGCAGACGGTTCAGCTTGTCTCCGGCCGAAAAGCTCTTCTGTTCGTAGCTGGGCTTGAGGCCGTGCTGGTCGGGAAAGATCCAGATCTGCAGCAGGTGGACCAACTCGTCGGGCGAGTGGTTGAACTCGCTGTGCAGGACTCCAGTGCCGGCGCTCATACGCTGCACATCGCCGGGAACGATGGTCGAGCCATTGCCCATGCTGTCCTTGTGGGCGAGCCCGCCTTGTAGGATGTAAGTGATGATCTCCATGTCGCGGTGCGGGTGGGTGCCGAAACCTCCGCCCGGCTGGACCGTGTCTTCGTTGATGACGCGCAGGGCGCGAAAATGGGTATGTTTCGGGTCGTGATAATCGGCGAAAGAAAAGGTGTGATAGGTGTTCAGCCATCCATGGTCGAAGTGGCCGCGTTCGGATGCGGGACGAACCGTAATCATAAGCGCCTCCGCCCGATAAGATGCTTTAACGTTGAATCGCGATTCAGGAAGTAGTTCAATATTAAACTAATAGACACGCAACGCGGGCGATCAATTCTGGAAAACGGCGAGGGAGGCCTTGTGGCCTTATTCCATGCAGCAGGCGCCCGGCCCGCGGGAAAGGCCTCAAGTAGAAGCGCCGGCTCCGCAGGCGGGGGCGGCATTGCCGCTGGTGTAGCTGCGGGGTGCGCCGACGGAGAACACGGAAATCTGTTGCGCCAGGTTCTGGCCGTGACAACCGGGACATTCCGGCCGCCGCGAGCCAATGATCAGCGCCTCGAACGGCTTCTTGCAGTCCTTGCAGATGTACTCAAATATGGGCATATTGACCGTGCGTGCCGCCACGGGGCGGCGATCGCAAAACTTTTGCTGGTGCGCTGCATTCCATTATAAGTGCCGCCGGAAAAATTCAGCAACGCAGGAATGTCATCCCAGGCCAGCGATCGCGACCGATTTGTGCCACGGCGCTGGCTGCGGGGCGGACATGCGCAGACGCTCGCCGGGCATTTTTTGCCGCGGCGAAACCTGCTGCCTCCACCCGAGCGTCGCCTGTTCTCCGTGGAAGAGGGCGTGCAGGTGCGCTGCGAGTGCCACTGGCAGCGGGAGCGTGGTGAGGCGACAACCGCCGTCATCGTGCATGGCCTGGAAGGATCGAGCGATTCGAATTACGTGATCGGCACCGGAAGCAAGGCATGGGCGGCGGGCATGAACGTGGTGCGGATGAACGTGCGCAGTTGCGGAGGCACCGAACAGCTTGCGCCGACCCTGTATCACTCGGGCATTTCCAGTGACGTGGGAGCGGTGGTGAACGAGCTGATTTCCGCAGACCAACTGTCGCGCGTCGCCGTTGCCGGGTTTTCCATGGGCGGCAACATGGTGCTGAAATTGGCCGGGGAGTGGGGCAGCGGCCCGCCACGCGAGGTGAAGGCCTTCGCCGCGGTTTGTCCGGGAATCGATTTGGCGGCGAGCGCGGCGGAACTGCACCGATGGTCCAACAGGATCTACGAGTGGCGTTTCCTGGTGTCGCTGTGGCGGAGCATCGGGCGCAAGGCGCGGCTGTTTCCGGGCGTGTATCGGCGTCCGGGCTGGCGCGCGTTACGCAGCATCCGTGACTTCGATGATGAGGTAACGGCACGCTACTGCGGTTTTTCGGGCGCGGAAGATTACTACCGCCGCGCCAGCGCATCTCCGCTGGTGCCCCGGATAGCGGTGCCGACGCTGGTGATCCACGCCAAGGATGACCCGTTTATCCGCATTCTTCCCGAGACGCGAACCGCGCTGGAAGAGAATACGAAGGTGCATTTCGTCGAGACCGAGCACGGCGGCCACTGTGCGTTCGTGGGCGACGACAATGGCGACGACGGACGTTGGGCGGAGCGGCAAATCGTCGAGTTCTTCGCGAAAGCCTGAACTGTACGGCAGGCGCTGTGTTCGGGAAAAAAGATGTTTGTTCGGTCAAACGAGCGCGCGTTGAAACCTCAGTCCCACCAGCTTATAGCGGGAGCGCTGCTCGATGCGCACCACGTCGGCCCATAGTTCGCGATGGGTCGGCCGAGGTTCCTCGCCCTTGCCGCCGACGGGAAGATCGATCTGGACATGGCCTGCAGGAACAAATTTGGGCGACGCCAGCGCCAGCATTCCCCCGGAGCTTACATTGAGCGCGGTGAGCAGCTCCCGGAAGGGCTTTCCCTCGTGATTGGTGCCACGCACGAAAAACGCAAAAGAAAGCGGAAGGCGGTTGTGCTTGCGACGCTCTTGGTCCGGAGTGAAAGGCACCACTGCATTGTGCTCCCGCCCGGTTACCCCGGCTAGTGACACAGTAGGATACGCGCATCGTCAGTGGCTGACGGCGTTGATGGCGGCGAGTCCGACGGAGGTCACTTTGGTGTAGCGGTTGCAAAGACAAACTTTGCATGCGCCATAACCTTGGGTGCCCAAAGGCGGGATAGCGTGGTCCCGTTTTTCATGGCCGCATTCACAATTGGAACTAACCGTAGTCTTCAATCTCATCTCCTGTTGGATCAGGCGAACACCTCGCCGGGCAGGGGCTGCAGTGTGCGGCTGGGCAGCGTGTTGCGCGGGCGCGAAGAGCGCTCGGCTGCAATATCGTCTTTGATCTCGCCGCGCTGAATGCGAAGCTTGAGCACGCGCTCGATGTTTCGCGGTTCCAGCACCTCCGCGGGCGAGACTAATGTCGAGGCCCGGCCCAGGGCGCCGGCGCGTCCGGTGCGACCTACGCGGTGGATGAAATCCTCCGGCAGGGTCGGCAGATCGTAATTGATGACGTGCGCCACGTCCTGGATGT
>DASSIZ010000016.1 GCA_035691485.1 Terriglobales bacterium | reverse complement strand
TAGGCTGAGGCAGAGCGCAGGGACACCTCTCGCGATCGCTTCGACGTGAAAAGTCGATGCACGGTTGTGAGGGATTCTTTCACGCCGCTCGGGCATGAGGGTTGCCCAATGAAATCGATAAACGGCGGCAAGAGTCACCTCTCGCGAAACACAACGAACTCTCGCGTCCACGCTCGTTTTAGGGGCTCCGAGGCCTGAAAGAAAGGGCGATAACAGATGCAGTATTGTCGGCAGGCTTTGCCGCAGTTGTCGTGCTGTCCGTGGTGATGTCCGTGGCGCTTTACCGCTGGAGCCGTTATGCACCTATCTTTCCGCCAGACGGCACACCGTCGATAGAGGAAGCAATGCCTTGGTAGCGATGGCCGGATGATCGGAACGTAATAATGACGCCACCCGTCTAAGACGTAGCGCTCTTAGCCGGCCTGCAGCTTGACGCCCGACGTAGGAGGTCGCGATCTCTAAATCTCAGGAGGCTGCCATATCTCTCGTTCGGGTCGGCTATTCGTGATGTCGACCACACGATGGAGAAGTGTGCCCGTCTGATCGATCTAGGCTCCTATTACACTGCTTTCGACCCACAACCCCGTTCAAGCGGAGCAGGCCCATGGACAGAAATAAACCCTGGAATGCGCGATTGCTCGAGGCCGGTGGCTCGGTTCGGTTCCCACGTCGAAGCTTTCTAAAAATGGCGGCTAGCGTAGCCGGTGGAGCAATCTTTGGTGGAGGCCTGTCGGCATATGTGGAAGGTGATCCAAAATGCCGTTTGAGAATGGCTGTCGGAAGCTCATCCGTGAGCGCCCGCTGATTTTGACAATGCGGTTTGGCCCACTTTGATATTCAGATTTGGCCCACCCCTCCGTGTTTGATTTCCCAGTTTCGCGCTCTGAAGTGATCCACCTTTCCGAGATCTCACTTTCTCCCGCCGCTGGCGGCCGGCGGCGGCGCGGTATTAATTCTTGGTCTCCGAGCTTTTGCCCTTGCGCTTCTCCAGGGTACGGCGAAAGCGGTAGGACTCAGTGCCGGTCTCAATGATATTGGCGCGATCGGTAATGCGGTCGAGCAAGGCCTTGCACAGCCGGGCGTTGGGAATCACCTGGGTCCATTCCGAGAACGGCAGATTGGTGGTGACGATCACGGCCGCCTTCTCGGCCCGTTCGGCGATGACCTGGAAGAGGAACTCGGCGCCGACCTCGGCCAGCGGCACATAGCCTACTTCGTCGAGTGCGATCAGATCGTAGCGCGCCCAACGTGAGAGCGCGCGGCCAAGCTGCAGCTGATGCTTGGCTTCGACCATCTCATTGATCAGCGCGGCGGCGGTGGCGAAGCGCACCCGGCGCTTTTGCCGGCAGGCGGCGACGGCCAGGCCGGTAAGCAGATGGGTCTTGCCGGTGCCGCTCGGAACAGACACATACTGCTCAGTTTTCACGTTCAGTAATCGTTCACTATCGCTGGCATCCGCTGTTCGGGCGAGCGCTTTTTCCGAAGCGTCGACATCTTGCGCCGGACGGCACACGAAGCCTGGTCTGTTTGTTACCGGACAACACTTGGGCCTTGGTGCCAGAGTGGATGACCTCGCGCGAGGCGTGCGCGCGCTGTCACCACGCCGAAGTTCCCGAGGTCTCGCTCGCCGCGCTGCTCGAACTGACCGCCGCGCTCGATGCATTGCCGTTCGCTGCCCGCTCGCCCACGATCCGCTCGGTGGAGGATTCCGAGGAGGTTGGCGAGGATGGATCGAAAGAGCAAGACGGCCAAGCCAAAAGCGCGGCAACTCGAGCTGGCTTGGGAGGGGCGAATCGGCTGGGAGGAACTGCCGGCGCAGCTCCGGCTTCAAGTTCGCGACGAACTGATGCGGTTACTGATGCAGCTCGCGGTAGGCCCAGACGTGGTGGAGGTGGACGACGATGATGGCGAGCGCTGAGAAGATTGGGCCGCAGCATCTGGCGCGCCCGGCGGTAGTTTACGTGCGTCAATCAACCATCAGCCAGGTGCGTCATCATCACGAAAGCCGTCGCCGACAATACGACCTGGCGGTACGAGCCAAGCAGCTGGGCTGGCACGAGGTCTCGGTAATCGACGAGGACTTGGGGCGTTCGGGCGCCAGCAGCACGGCCCGCACCGGCTTCAAACACTTGGTAGCGGAGGTCGGCCTTGGCCACATCGGCGCGATCTTCGCCGTCGAGGTCTCCCGGCTGGCTCGTAACAATCGCGACTGGTATCAGCTCCTCGACTTGTGCGGGTTGATGGACACGCTGATCATCGACGACGAAGGAATCTACAACACCCGCCATCCCAACGACCGGCTTCTGCTCGGACTCAAGGGAACCATGAGCGAGGCGGAGTTGGGCTGGATTCGCCAGCGTGCGCAGCAAGGTCTGCTTTCCAAGGCGCGCCGTGGCGAACTGATTCTGGGATTGCCGATTGGATACGTAAAGGCCGCGGACGGGCGGATCGAGAAGCACCCGGATTCGCGCATCCGGGAAGCGCTCGAACTGGTCTTCCGCAAGTTCGCCGAGTTGGGCAGCGTGCGCCAAGTGTTGCTCTGGTTCCGGCAGGAAAAACTCGCCCTGCCCTCACTGGAAGAGGAGCGCCGCGCTGGCCGAGCAGTGAAGTGGCGCCTGCCCGTCTACAACACCATCCACAAGATCCTCTGCCATCCGATATATGCCGGCGCCTACACCTTCGGCCGCACCATCACTCGCACCGGCGTGGTTGACGGCCGCGCGCACAAAACGAAGGGACATCGACGAGCGCGCGAGGACTGGATCGTGTTGCTGCGCCAGCATCACGAGGGCTATATCGAT
Organism: Terriglobales bacterium; assembly: GCA_035691485.1. Lineage (NCBI taxonomy): Bacteria > Pseudomonadati > Acidobacteriota > Terriglobia > Terriglobales > Terriglobales bacterium. The sequence goes on along the minus strand of DASSIZ010000016.1, from coordinate 4,602 downwards.
TGGGACACTTACGAGCGCAACCGGAGGCTGATCGCGGACAACGCGCAGATGAAGGGTGTGATGGTGCGCGGCGCGCCGCGCGAGGGTCGCAGTCTGCTCGCGGGACTCTTGCGCTGCAGGCGCTGCGGAAGAAAGCTTCACGTCTCTTACTCCGGTAACGACGGGAAGGTTCCCCGCTACTCATGTCGCGGAGCCGCCATCAACCACGGCACGGACAAATGCATCTCGTTCGGCGGGCTCAGAGTGGATGCCGCCGTAGAAACTGAAGTGCTGCGCGTTCTCACACCGGGCGCGATTGAGGCAACGCTTGAGAACACGCAGCGCGTTGCCGAGCAGACAGACGAGGTCGTCCGCGCGCTGACCCTTGAACTCGAAGAAGCCGGCTACCAGGCGGCTCGCGCCGAGCGCCAGTACGATGCAGTTGAGCCTGAGAACCGGCTGGTAGCGGAAACGCTTGAGCACCGATGGAACGAGGCCTTGGCCCGGGTCGGAGAGCTTGATCGCCGACTGCTGGAACTCAAAAGCGATCAAAGCCGGCAGCCCGTACCCGACCGAGCGCGCCTGCTCACGCTGGCGCGACGCTTTCCCGCGGTGTGGTCGAATCCGGCCACAGACTACCGAAGCAAGAAGCGTCTGGTGCGTCTTCTCATCGAAGAGATCATGGCCAATGTCGCTGCCGATCAGAGTATCGAATTGGTTATCCATTGGAAAGGTGACAAACACTCGACGCTATACGTACGCAGGAACCGAATCGGTGAGCATCGATATACAACGGATCGCGAGGTAGTCGAGGTGATAAGGGATCTCGCCCGCGTTCTTCCAGATAGTCAGATCGCGCGAATACTCAATCGCCTTGGCTATCGCACTGGAGCGGGCAATAGCTGGACGCAGACTCGGGTCAACTCATTGCGCAATAATCACGGCATCGCGGTGTTTGATCGGGAGCGCGACGGCGATCGGACAGTCACCATCGAGGCCGCTGCGCAAATCCTTGGGATAAGCGCTACGGCCGTTCGGACGCTGATCGAACGCGGCACGCTTAGTGCACGCCAGCCCGTACCGTACGCCCCGTGGGCGATCAACCGCGAACAACTGGAGAGCGAAGAGGTGAAAGCCGCTGTGGAGGCTGCAAGACAGCGCCGAAAGCTTCCGCGAAGCGTTCCGGCTGAACAACTAAACCTAATAAATCCGGGCACATAGCGAGGTGGGCATTATGTCGCTGGATCGCTGTCGCCTATAAAGATGATCGGCTCCGCTTTCGCGATGTAGTCGCCCTTGGCCAGTTCGTGGATCTGCTGGGCCGAGACCTTGGGATTACGCGCGAACTCGAACTCCTCCAGCGTCTTCAGTCGTGGCAGACGGGCTTCGCGGATGCGCCGCTCGATCAGGCGTTGTTCCCGTTCTTCGAGTTCGGCTTGCAACAGCGCTTCGAGATAGCCGAGATGGGTGCGGCGTTCGCGCACCGCCTGTTCGGCTAGTGGCGCGCACTGCGCCGCGATGGTCGGCATCCGCAGCACCTTGCACTGCTGCCGGATGGTGGCCGCTTCGAGGGCGACGCTCTGCGCGTTCACGGCGTCACCTCCTGGCCGAGCAGTCCGTCGTAATCGGTCATTACCGGCAGCGGTCGTTCAAAGCGTGACAGGGCGTCCAGCTCGATGAGCGCGTCGCGCGCATGGGTCAGGTCGGCCGCTTCCACCAGATGCCGCACCGCCGCGGCGTCGGCACAGCCCAGCGCGATCGCCTCTTCTATCGCCGCGCGCACCCGCTCGTGGCCGTGCGCTTTGATCAGGCTCAGCACCTGAATCATCTGGCGGGTGCCGCTTGGTTGGCCGTTGCGGCGCCTCAACTCGTCGAGCAGCCGATCGTAACTCTCCGGCCACAGTCCTCGTTGGCGCCAGGCGGCGAGCGGCTTCGACCCGATCAGCGCACCCGGCTTACGCTCCAGCACGTCGAGATAATGCTCGAGGTCGAGCACCTGTTGGTGCCGCTCGTAGCAGCGTGCGTGACGCGCGATGCAGTGGCCCTCATCCCGCACTTCGACATGACTCGGATAAAGCCGCACCTCGACGGTTCGTCCGGGCGGCGCCGGCGCCGAATAGAGATTGGTCCGCACCCGCACGCAGCCGAGCCCGTCCACGCACGGGAATGACAGCTCCACCAGCTCGAAACCTTGCTCGGCGAGCGGCAGTAGCTGGGCGCGCTCCTCGATCATCGCCGCGCCGACGCTCTGGTGATGGCCGGCGATCTGGCGCCGCTCATCTGCGTGACAGGCAGCCAGCAGTTGCGCGTTGAGCTCGTCCAGGTCCCGCGCTTGTGGCAGCGGCACCCAGTGATTGCGCCGGAAGTAGCCGGCCTCGCTCTCGATCCCGCCTTTCTCGTGCGGTTCCGCCGGCGTGCAAAAATCGCTCTCGAAGCGCCAGTGCGAGCGGAAGGCGATGAAGCACGTCGTCTCCTCGCGGCGATGGCCGCGCAGAATCTTCTTCACCGCGCTCTTCAGGTTGTCATACCTGAGGAGCCGGAAAACTCCGCCAAAATAATGGAACGCGTGCTCGTGGGCCTCGAGAAACGCTTGCTGCGTCGCGTGCTGATAGGCCCGATGGAAAGCGGCACCGCTCGCCATGCTGCGCAACGAAAATACCTGCAGCTTAACTGGCGCGCCGCTCAACTCCGCCCACGCCTCGTACCAATCGACCTGGCCTTCCTGCCCCGGCGCGTAGTTCTGCGGCACGCAGGTCACGCGCGTTGACCAACCCAACTCCCGTTTGCGTTCGCGCACATACTGCCGCACCGTCACCTCGGCCACCTTGTACTCCGGTTGCTCGCTCCGGATCCGCTCGAAGATCCGGTGCGCGGTGTGACGCTGCTTGCGCGGCGCCTTACGGTCGGCCGCCAGGATAGCCTCAATGAAGGGCCGCAGCGGCCCGATTACCGGCCGTTCCCGTTGACCCTGCTTGCGCGCCGGCGGCTCGGCATTCGCCAACGCCTGACGCACCATCCGCCGATGCACTCCCAGCTTGGCCGCAACTCCCTGGATGGTCCCAAGCCCGAACTCGTATTCCCGACGAATCTGCTCGAACAGTTCCACCTTCGCTCTCCGCTCCATCCCAAGCCTCCCGCCTCTTCGGCAGGATGCTCGGCTTTGCCGGGGTGGGCCAATTCAAAGCATCGAAGTGGGCCAAATCAGAGTATCGAAATCAGACGCAAGCGGGTCGCGCGCTTGCTGAAGGCCGCAGGCCTTTGGGGAGTGAGCCGCCGCCAATGGGTAACTACCACGGTACGAGAGCGCAGCGCGCGGCCGGCACCCGATTTGGTCGAACGCAACTTCATCGCCGCGGCGCCCAATCGGTTGTGGGTCGCCGACATAAGTGCGCCATGATGGCAAGGAGGAAGAGATGACATAGGAAACGAACCTCTTAGCCTGCTGGCATTTGGCCGGTGGCTGCGAAGCCACCCGATTCCGGGAAGGAGCCGGAATCGAAGGGGACTGTCCCAGCGTATCGGGTTCCGCCGATACGTGGAAAAGCTGACGGTCTGAACTGTACCGGACATCGCCATCATCGATGGGCCGGGCTACCGCGTGTCGTAAGGCGAGACAACGAAGCGTGCGACGGAAGGCTCTGTACTTAGCCACCAACGCTCCCGGGACGGCCGGATGGGGCTGGGAGTAGCTGCGATCCGAATTAGTCAGTCTTTATGTTGCTGACTGCTGGGTTCAGCATTGAACTCGACGACGCCTCACTCCTTCTATGCCGTCGTCCAGAATCGCCAGGGCTAGAGCACGCCGCCTAAGCGACAAAGGCCGAGCGCCGGAACATGGGAACCCTGACTAGTTGCTCGGGACGGACCCGAGCTAACCGCGGAGACCGGCGAAGATTAGGACAGGGGGCGGAGCCTGCGTAGTAGTCGGAGCACGGGAAAACCGGGCACAGGGCGAAGGCAGGCAGGGAACCGATAGGCTGTGGTGGCGGAGGAATCGTCCGTGGACTCGGATGATCAGGCTGATGAGGCTTGGCTCCTCAGCGTTCAACATAAGCTATATCAGTGGAGCAGGAAGAATCCCGACAGTTGCTACCGCGAGTTGTGGAATTGGGTAACCGATCTCCGCAACCTGCGATGCGCCTGGCGCAGAATTGCTAGCAACAAGGGCAGTCGTACCGCCGGGATAGACGGGATAACGGTGGCGAGCATACGCAGGCGGGGGATTGAAGCCTTTCTGAAGGGGCTTCGGGACGACTTGCGGGCGGGCCGGTATCGGCCGAGCCTGGGCCGTCGGAAGTGGATTCCCAAGCCGGGTCAACCAGGGAAGTTCCGACCCCTGGGTATAGCCACCGTAACCGACCGCGTCGTGCAATGCGCGGTCAAGCATCTTCTGGAACCGATCTTCGAGGCGACCTTCTGGCATGTCTCTTATGGGTTTCGACCCGGACGAGGATGTCATGGCGCCTTGGAGCACATCCGCACTGCCATACGTCCGCGAGCAAAGGCCAGTGATGGCCGACGTCAACGGGCGCCTTATCAATGGGTCATCGAGGGCGATATCAAGGGTTGTTTCGACCATATCGATCATCACTTGCTGATGGAGCGCGTGCGCGCGCGCATCGG
>DASSIZ010000015.1 GCA_035691485.1 Terriglobales bacterium | reverse complement strand
CCCCGTAGCTAAACATTTCTTGTGCGATTTCTATGGGCGTTTTCGATTGGTATCCCTTTTCGCGCAGCTTGATGAACCAGGCATTCTCGGCGAAGCGGCAGGCATCAAAATAGAGCGGGATACCGTGGCGCTTGCAGACAGCGCTGACCTGGCGAACATTTTCCATGGAGACCGGTTGGCCTCCGCCTGAATTGTTGGTGACGGTGAGCATCACGAGGGGAATGCGGGCGCGCCCTACGCGCTGGATCAGGGCTTCGAGCGCGGGTACATCCATGTTGCCTTTGAACGGGTGCTGGGCGGAGGGATGGCGGCCTTCTTCAATTACCAGATCGACCGCTTCGGCGCCCACGAATTCCACGTTGGCCCGCGTGGTGTCGAAGTGGGTGTTGTTGGGAACAACGTCTCCCTTCTTGCAGGCGACGCCGAAGAGGATGCGCTCCGCGGCGCGTCCCTGGTGCGTGGGGATGACGTGCTTGTAGCCGAAGATTTCCTGCACCGAATCACGGAAGTGGTCGAAGCTCTTGCTGCCGGCGTAGCTTTCGTCACCCTCGATCAGGGCTGCCCACTGGGCGGTGGACATCGCGCCGGTGCCGGAATCGGTGAGCAGGTCAATGAGCACGTCCTCGGCCGGCAGCAGGAACAGGTTGTAATGCGCGGCGCGCAACCGTTCCGCGCGCTGCTCGCGCGTGGTCCAGCGGATGGGCTCGACGCTCTTGATGCGAAAGGGCTCGATGATGGTGCGAATCGGCATGGCAGGCGAATCATCGCAAATCACCCGCACAGAAAGCTGTGACAGAGCGCACAGAAGGGTAGCTGGTAGTTGGGACTCATGGCTGGGTAGTTGGTTGCTGGACTCGGCGGCTCTTGATCCAACTGCGACCTACCAACCACCAACTACTTGTCTCAGAGATTTACCCGCTTCATCCCCGGTTCGGGATAGCGTTCGCCTGCGGCGGCTCCTCGCGGCAGCAGTTGGTTGATCCGCGCCAGTTCCTGGGGTGTCAGCGTCAGGTTCGCCGCCTGCGCGTTCTGCTCCAGGTACTGGATCCGCTTGGTGCCGGGAATCGGCACGATGAATTCGGCCTGCGCCAGCAGCCACGCCAGGGCCAGTTGCGCGGGCGTGCAGCCTTTCTCGCGAGCAATTTCCTCCACCCGCTGCGCCAGTTCGAGGTTCTTACGCAGGTTTTCCTCCTGCAAGCGCGGCATGTTCTTGCGATAGTCATCCGGAACGTCCTGCGGACGCTTGATCTGTCCGGCAAGGAAACCGCGACCGAGCGGGCTGTAGGCTACGAAGGTGATCCCCAATTCGCGACACGCGGGCAGGATCTCCGCCTCGGGATCTCGCGTCCACAACGAATACTCGGTCTGCAAGGCGGCGATAGGATGCACTTTCTGCGCGCGGCGGATAGTGCCCGCAGCCGCCTCCGAAAGCCCGAGGTGCCGAATCTTGCCCTGTTTGATCAGGTCGGCCATCGCGCCGACCGTCTCTTCGATCGGCACGTTGGGATCGACGCGGTGCTGGTAATAGAGGTCGATCTTCTCCACCCCGAGCCGCTTCAGGCTTGCGTCGCAGGCCTCGCGAATGTAGTCGGGACGGCCGTTGACTCCAATCCAGTCACCGTTCGCCGCGCGCACATTGCCGAACTTGGTTGCCAGGAAGACCTCACTGCGGCGTCCCTTGATGGCGCGGCCGACAAGCTCTTCGTTGTGGCCCATGCCATAGACGTCTGCCGTGTCGAGAAAGTTGATGCCGAGATCGAGCGAGCGCTGAATAGTCGCGGCGCTCTCGTCATCGTTGCGTTCGCCGTAGAACTCGGACATGCCCATGCAGCCCAAGCCGATGGCGGATAAGCTTTCTGTGGTGTGATCGAGGCGGCGTTGCTTCATGGCAGGTTCGATGCGTCCATCTTTGGTCATGGCAAAAAGATGGACGAGGGCACAGGGAGGATGCACAGAATCGAGAGTGGGAGATAGGTGTATCGTGTAATGTCATCCTTCGCGCCGCGTTCGCTGCGCTCAGGATGACATCCATTCAACAGGATACATCCGGGCTTCAATCTGCCGCAGCGGCCGTTCTTGCCTGTCCCGACTGCGCCGTGAGCGGCTGGTAGGTTTCCGGGCGCCGGTCGCGGAAAAACTGCCAAGTCCGCCGCACCTCTTCGATCATGTCGAGATCCAGTTCGGCGACCACCAGTTCATCCTTGTCGCGGCCGGCCTGCGCGACAATCTTGCCGCGCGGATTGCAGAAGTAGCTCTTGCCGTAAAACTCGCCGATTGACCACGGCTTCTCCCACCCCACGCGATTGATGGCGCCCACGAAATATCCGTTCGCCACCGCGTGTGCCGGCTGTTCCAGTTCCCACAAATATTCGGACAGGCCGGCGACGGTGGCCGAGGGATTGAACACGATCTCGGCCCCGTTCAGCCCCAGGATGCGCGCGCCCTCGGGAAAATGGCGGTCGTAACAGATGTACACGCCGACCTTGGCGTACTTGGTGCGGAACACGGGATAGCCGAGATCGCCCGGCGTGAAATAGAACTTCTCCCAGAAACCGGGATTGCAATGGGGAATGTGGTTCTTGCGATATTTTCCGAGGTACTTGCCGTCGGCGTCGATGACTGCCGCGGTGTTGTAGTACAGCCCAGTCATCTCCTCTTCATACACCGGGACCACCAGCACCATGCGATGCTGCGCGGCGATCTTCTGCATGAGCTTGATGGTGGGGCCGTCGGGGACCGGTTCGGTGAGCTCGTACCACCGTTCCTTCTGCTCGGCGCAAAAATAAGGACCGTAAAATAGTTCCTGCAAACACAGCACCTGAACTTTGTCTTTCGCGGCCTGGGCGATGAGCTTGACGTGCTTGTCCACCATCGCCTTCTTAATCTTGTCCAGCGGCTGCTCGGTGCCGAGCGCATTCGAAGCCTGTATAAGTCCGCACCGCACATTGCGAGGCATGAGTCCTCCAAAAGAAATTCGCCACGGATGCACACGGATCTACACGGATTCTTTTGCCATCTCTGCTCCTCCGTGTAAATCAGTCGCCAAGACTTAATCTGGCCAGCGTGACGTCACAACTTTCGTCTCCGTATAGAACCGCACGCCGTCCTTGCCCAGGGCGTGCGCATCTCCGAAGAACGAGTTCTTCCAGCCGGAGAATGGGAAGATGGCGACTGGAGCCGGCACGCCCAAATTCACGCCGACCATTCCGGTCTGGGTGTTGGCCGCAAATTGCCGCGCCGCCGCGCCCGATTTGGTGTAAATCGAAGACGCATTCCCGTGTTCGGAGCTGTTGACGACCTCCAGCGCGTGGTCCAAGTCGCGCACGCGAATCACCGAGAGGACGGGTCCGAAAATCTCCTCGCGCGCAATCCGCATCTCCGGCTTTACATTGTCGAAAATTGTGGTGCCGAGGTAATAGCCTTCGGCGTCGCAGGTGTCCTTGCGGCCGTCGCGCACCAGTTTCGCGCCCGCCTTCACGCCATCCTCGATATAGCCAACAATGCGCTGGCGCGCTTCGGGCGTGATCACCGGGCCCATGCCGCAGCCGGGACGATCACCGGGACCGATCCTGGTAGCGTCACCAGCTTTGACTAGTTCGCTTACCAGCCGATCGCCGACCTCGCCCACCGCGACCACGACGCTGGTGGCGACGCAGCGCTCACCGGCGCAGCCGAACGATGACGACATGATGGACTCGACCGTCGTCTTCATGTCGCAATCCGGCATGACCACAGAGTGATTTTTGGCGCCTGCCAGACACTGCACCCGCTTGCCATTCCTGGCCGCGGTTTCGTAGATGTACTTCGCCACCGGGCTCGATCCGACAAAAGAGACGGCCTTGACGCGCTTGTCCGAGAGCAGCGCGTCTACCGCGTCTTTCGCGCCGTGCACCACGTTCATGACGCCGGCGGGAAGCCCGGCCTCCTGGAGCAGTTCGGCGGCGCGCACTGACGAGCGCGGCACGCGGTCCGAGGGTTTCAGCACGAACGTGTTGCCGCACACGATCGCGAGCGGGAACATCCAGAGCGGCACCATCAGTGGAAAGTTGAACGGTGTGATGCCGACGCAAACCCCGAGCGGCTGGCGCGTGGAAGCGCTGTCAACGCCCGGCGAGACGCGGTCCACGGTTTCGCCCATCATCAGCGAAGGGATGCCGGCGGCGAATTCCACGCACTCGATGCCGCGCTGGTAGGAGCCCTTGGACTCTTCCAGCGTTTTGCCGTTTTCTTCCGTACATAGGCGGATCAGTTCATCCGCGTGCTGCTCCAGCAGCTGGCGGTACTTGAACATGATGCGCGCGCGCTGCAGCACCGGCGTCTGGCTCCAGGCGGGGAATGCCTGTTGGGCAGCCCCGACCGCAGCCGAAATTTCCTCATTGGTGCAGTAGGGAATCAGCGCCGCGGCCTCGCCGGTCGCGGGATTCGTTTGCACGGCCGTCTTCCCGCTCGACGCCTGGTGCTTGCCGCCGATGAGGATCGGCACCTTCTTGAGATCGGCTGAAACTGCGCTGGTGACCATGCTTTTATCCCCCTCGAAATATGACTCGAATTCTATCTCACCCGACAAGGTTTTGCCGGTCTTGATCTATCTGGAAGTGCATCCATTTGCAAAATAGATGGACGGCTGATCCGGCGGGTACCCGTCGTTTCAGCCGTCAGAGTTTCGCGCGTCCTAGTGCGCCACGATCTCTTTCCACTGCGCCAGCTTGTCCGGCTTGCTCCATTCGCTGTACAGACGCAGCACCTGCTCGCCGGCTTTCGCGAGCTTTTGCCGACGCACATCCGGCACCTTGGCTGCGGTTTGCTTCATGCCTTCGTAACCGGACACCAGCAGCGGTTCGGCGTCGCTGTACTTCTTGTCCCCAGCCATGCTCGCGCCCAGCAGGTTCTCCATCCAGTACCGACGAAAACCCTCAGGCCTGGCTTGCTTCTCGGTCTCCAGCGCTTGGAGCAGGACCGACTCGGCCTCAGGGTACCGTCGCTCATCGAGCAGCACCTCGCCCAAATCCGCAAACGCATCCATCGTGTCGGGATGCTTTGGCCCCAGCACGCGCGTGCGGAGTTCCGACACCTTTCGTGCCAACGGCTCCGCTTCGCTGTACTTGCCTTCAGTTTCGTAGATTGACTCCAGGATTCGCATGGACTCCAGCGTTTCGTTGTGTTCGGGACCGAGCACGCGTGTGCGGATGTCGAGAACGTTCTTGCACATTGATTCCGCCGACGCATACTCGCGCGCCCCCAGCTTCAGCATGGCGAGATTCGACATCACCGCCAGGGTGCGCGGATGCTCCGGCCCCATCTGCTTGCGCCACTGCTCCAGCACCGTTTGGTACAGGGGCTCCGCCAGGGAATACTTGCCCTCCACCGCATACAGCACCCCGAGATTGTTCACGCTGTTCAACGTTTCGGGATATTCCGGCCCCTGCGTGCGGCGCCGTATGTCAATCACCGTTTCGTACAGTGATTCTGCTTCCGCGTACCGGTTTTCCTGCTGGTAGAGCACCGCCAGGTTGTTCATGGTCGACATCGTGTCCGGGTGTTCCGGCCCAAACACTCGCTTCCGTATCGCCAGAATCTCCTGCAGCACCCGCTCGGCATCGGGCAACCGGCGGCGCACAAAGTAGACGCGCGCCAGTATGTTCATCGTGTCCAAGGTCGTTTCATCGTCGGAGCCGAGGACGCGCCGCTCGCGTTCCAGCAGGTCCACCAGCATCGGTTCCGCCTCGACAAACTTCGCTTCTGCAACGTAAACGTCCACCAGTTCGCGGTTTGCCTTCAGGGTTGCGGGATCGTCAGCGCCACGCGCGCGAGCAGAGGCTGCCGCCGTTTCGCGCAGCAGGGATTCCGCTTCCGCATACTTGCCCGCGTGCAGATATGTGTCCCCCAGGCTTGTGGCGACTGCCAGCGTCGCCGGGTTGTCGTGGCCGACCGTCTTCTCCAATTCGAGCGCTCGCCTCTGGTGTTGCAACGCCTCCGGGTATAGGCCCAAGTGCCTGTACGTCGTGCCGATGGTGGATTCGATCGAGCCTTCGACCTGAGGTTTTCCCGGGAAGCGGCCGGCAACATGGCTCGCCGCCCGGTCCAGCACCGTCCTTACCTTGATGTCGGGATCCGGCTTGGCTCCCCGTTGCTGTCCGGAAGCACTGGCTTGAGCCAGCAGGTCGGTTTGCAAGAAATCATTGATCGCGGTGGCGGTGGCGGCAGCGGTGTCGGCTCGTCGTTTTTCGGCAAACGCAGTGTCCCGTTCGCGACGTGCTTGCGCTTCCGCCTTCACGGCGCGGTCTCGAGCCTGGTTAGCAGCGCTCTCGGCGTTGACGGCGCGGTCGCGTTCCTGCCGCGTCGCAGCTTCGGCGGTGACCGCACGGTCGCGCTCGCTACGTGCCTGCAGCTCGGCCTTCCTGGCACCGATCTCCGCCCGCTTCGCCCGAACCGATTCCAGCGAGCTGGCGATAATCCCCGCTACCAGAACAACGAACACGACCACCACGGCCGTCACTAGACCACGGTTTCGGCGCGCGAACTTCCGCACCTGGTACAACGTCGAAGCCGGACGTGCCGTAATCGGCTCATCATTCAGATACCGCCGAATGTCGGCGGCCATCCCGAACGCGGACGCGTAGCGCCTTCCTTTTTCTTTTTCCAGAGCTTTGTTGACAATGGTCTCGATGTCACCGCGGTACCCGCGGCTTAATGAACTCAGCCGCGTCGCTTCTTGCTCGCGGATGACTTGCACCGCCTCCGGCAGCGTCTTTCGATCGATGCTGTAGGGAAGACGTCCCGCCAGCAATTCGTACAGGATCACTCCCAGCGAATACACGTCGGTCCGGATGTCGATCTCGAACGGGTCCGCCATCACCTGCTCCGGGCTCATGTAGGGGAGGGTCCCCACCAGTTGCCCAATATCGGTCTGGCGCGTCGCTTGCTGGTCGGAGTCGGTAATGCGCGCGATGCCGAAGTCCAGGATTTTCGGCTGGCCGCTGGTGTCCACCAGGATGTTTCCCGGCTTCAGGTCGCGATGGATCAGGCCGCGTTGATGCGCGTGGTGTACCGCATCGCAAATGCGCGCCATCAGCTCGAGACGCTGACGGGCCTTGAGCTTGTGTTCCCGGGCATAGGTGAGCAGCGACTCGCCCTCCACCAGCTCCATGGCGAAGTAAGGCTGCGTTCCGAACGCCGTCTCCGCGCTGCCCGCTTCGTAAATCTGTGCGATACCGGGATGCTGCAGCCGCCCGAGCGCCTGCGATTCCTGTTCGAATCGCCGGGTCATCTCCTCGTCGGCATATCCCGGCTTGATGACCTTGAGGGCGACGATCCGGTGCGGCTTCTCCTGCTCCGCTTCGTACACCGCTCCCATGCCACCCTGCGCGATCAAGCGCAGGATGCGGTAGCGCCCGATTCTTTCCGGAAGACCGGGCGTCCGCCTGACGGCAGCGCTGGAGCGCGTCGCGTCCACCGAGGACAAAGTAGGATCACCCGGTCGCGTGGAACTGTTCGGATAGCCGTCATCGTCCCGGTTGTTCATGACTCATCTGCTCAGCACGAGCGTGAATGCAAGGATGGGCCCGATTCGGCTCGGGCCCGCTTCGTGTTAGCTCTGGGTAGCCGTCCAGTCGCCATCGCTTCCGCCAGGTCCGCTGTGCCATGAGCCGGAGTACTTCGCTTTTCCGTTGGGCTGCGTGCCGGCGGTCAGACCGTCGAACCGTACCGGGACGCCACCCACCGTGATCGAAAAAACGATCGCATTGCCTTTCGCTTGGTTTGTTGCCTGGTACTGCGTGTTGTTCACTGTGTAGACGATCGCACCGTTGTTGTAAGTGAAGCTGCCGTTATATTGACTGCCGCCCTTGCAGTTGGATCCGTAGGTGCCATTCGGTGGTTGGTTAGCTGGATTCGCTGTCGGTTTGTGCGGAGCTGGTTGCGGCGTTTTCTGCATGGTTCCTCCTTACGGCGAGAATTGCACTCGCGAGCGCCCTCTTTTTGCCAGCGCATGGCAATCGTGGTTCTGCAATCCAATGAATTGATCCCGTGGAATTGCGGTGCGCAACGCCCCCGCGTTTATGCGCACTGGCTGGCCGGGGGCCGCGTCTGCGGCCCATATCCGTGCGGTCAGTGTTGCCGATTATAGATGCTCGGCTCGCATTCGGCAGCCATTTTGCGGAAAAGGGTGGACCATTCCATGCGGGAAAGAAACCGGTTGATACCGCTTCGGACGGAAACCACCGAGCGGCCGACGCACACATTACCAATAGAACGGAGCTTGATGCTGCCGCTGCGACATTCGCTGCTCACATAACACGGAGTTAGGCGCTACCCCGTGCATTTTGACAAGAGGTGATTGACATCGGAGGAGGTCGCCACGCCCTCAGGATTGGTGAAGTGTACTTCCATGAACACGATCTCGTTGTTGAGTGCGCCTGCGGCCAAAAGTTTCAGATTGAATGTCAGTGTTTGCTCGGTGGTGATACCTTCACTGACCACCTCCACCAGCTTCTGCGTAAAAATCACGGTATAGGGGACGTTCGCGCTTGAGTTGGCGGTCAAGTTGTTGGCAACAACTTGAGAGCGAGTATGGGTATCTCCTGCCTCGTCTATCCATGTCGTGGTGGTCAAAAGGACACCGCCGCCCAGTGTAATCATGTCGCCATTGCAACCCTTAAAGGGCCCGCCCAGTGCGGAAGCGAGAACAGCTTCAGTGATTGTGGTGCTCGTTATCTGCGCGAATAGGCCCATTGACCAAAGAACGATCACGGCGCTTAACAACCGTCGAGTCTTCACTGCAGCTCTCCTCCCGAACCCTGGTTCGGTCTCCTAGCGTCCTGGGTTTTGACTGGGGCGCGTTCTGGCGGATGCAACGGGACCTAAAGCGGAACCAGATCTGCCGTGGGTCAATGATTCGCTGGAGTTTCGAGCAGACTATTTCAAAGCAGCTGCAAGGTCAATTACCAAAGTGACACGATGCGACAAACTGTCCTCGGCCAGTGCGGCAGGAGAGGACAATATGGCGCAATACGGTGTCAACTCCCGGCGCATCATACCTTAAAATCAACAACTTACAGCGATGAAATGATGGCAGCGCACCTGCCCTTGAAGGACTGGCTGCTTTAGTTTCAGGAGACCCTACGAAATGAGAAAACTGCTACTCCTCCTGGTTTCATGCTCGCTGTTGACCTTTGCCGACGACACCAAACTCGCGAGCGATTTAAAGGGCAAAACCGGCGACGTGGCGATTGACGTCGTGGTGCAGTATGCGGTGCCACCGACACAACGCCACAAGGACCGTATTGCGGCCCATGGTGGGCAGGTGAAAACGGACCTGCAGGTCGTGAAGGCCGTGTCGGCGTCGCTGCCGGCGAGCAAACTGCGCGACCTGTCGAACGATCCTGATGTCGTCTATGTAAGCCCGGACCGGACCGTCGTAGGGTCGCTCAATTACGTCACGACCGCAGTCGGCGCCAACTATGCGTGGCAATCGGGATACGACGGGACAGGCATTGGCGTAGCGGTGATTGACAGCGGCATCAACCCTGGCGGAAGTGACTTCAACACCACTCCGACCTCGAGAACGTCGCGGGTTGTTTACAGCCAGAACTTCACGACGGAGAGGAGCGCCGGGGACGGATACGGCCATGGAACGCATGTGGCCAGCATCATCGCCGGAAATGGCGCGGCGTCGATCTGCTCCACGTGCTTCGTTACTTTCAAGGGCATGGCGCCGACGGCCAACCTGATCAATTTGAAAGTGCTCAACGCCGTAGGGCAGGGACAAGATAGCTACGTGATCGCCGCCATCCAGACTGCGATTAGCCTGAAGGCGAAGTACAACATCCGCGTCATCAACCTTTCGCTGGGGCGGCCGGTTTACGAAAGCTACCAGCAGGATCCGCTTTGCCAGGCGGTCGAACAGGCGTGGCGGGCGGGCATCGTAGTCGTCGCCGCAGCCGGTAATGATGGCCGCAACAACTCCGCGGGCACGCAGGGCTATGGCACGATCACCGCGCCCGGCAACGATCCCTACGTCATCACCGTCGGCGCAATGAAAACGCAGGACACGATGAGCGTGGCCGACGACACCATCGCCAGCTACAGCTCCAAGGGACCGACGTTAGTCGATCACATTGCCAAGCCCGACATCGTCGCGCCAGGAAACCGGGTGGTCGCGCGCGTGTCAGCGGGCGGCTACGTGGTGAACAACTTCACGGTGAACCAGATTCCGTACTCGTACTATCAATCCCCGGCCCCCTTGGGCAACTCGGCTTACTACTACAGGCTCAGCGGCACCAGCATGGCGGCAGGCGTAGTCAGCGGCGCCGTGGCCGACCTGCTGGAAGCGCACCCGCTGTTGACGCCTGACCAGGTGAAAGCTCGCCTGATGAAGACAGCGGCGAAGAACTTCCCGCAGTACAGCTCGGTCTACGACGCCGCTACCGGGACCACCTACACCAGCCAGTACGACGTGTTCACCGTGGGCGCCGGCTACCTGGATCTTGCCGCCGCGCTGATGAGCAATGACCTGGCGTTACTGCCGGCAACGTCGCCCACGGTGGCGTACGATTCCTCAACGCAGAGCGTTTATTTCGTCAACGACTCCGCGGCCCTGTGGGGCAGCGCGGCGTTGTGGGGAAGCGCGTCGATCTGGGGCAGCCAGGCATTTGTCGGGACGCAATCGTCGTTGTGGGGCAGTGCCGCGCTGTGGGGCTCCGCCGCTCTTTGGGGCAGCAGCACCGACACCGGCTTCGCTTCATTGTGGGGCAGCGCCGCTCTTTGGGGCAGCAGCACTAACGCGACCGGCGAGGCGACACAGGTCCTGATCTACGGCGAAAATTAGAGACAGTAACTAACTAACCTAGGCGCGCGCTTTGGCGAATCCAGTTCAGATTCTCCGGGCGCGCGCCAGTTGCAGGGCAAACCAGCGGCGCGCGTCATGCCAGGTCGATTCGCGAGCGAAGCCGCCGTTTTCGAGGATGGAATCCACCATGCTCTCGGTGAACTTATAGCTGTTTTCAGTGTGGATGGTTTCGCCCGGGTCGAAAGAAATTCGCATGCGCAACGCCGGAATTGTGACCTGTTGGGCGCGGGTGCTTTGGAGATAGATTTCGATGCGCGAGGCCAGCGAATTCCAGCGCGCCACGTGGGTAAACGATTCGGCATCGAAGTCAGCGCCCAACTCGCGGTTAATTCGCACCAGCAAATTGCGGTTGAACCTGGCGGTGACGCCGGCAGCGTCGTCGTAGGCGGGCAACAGGATCGATTCGCATTTGACCAGGTCGGTGCCGAGCAGCAGCGTGTCCGCGGCCGTCAACCGCGTCCGCAGACGGGCCAGCAGCCGCGAAGCGTGCATCGGTTCGAAGTTTCCGATGCTCGATCCTAAATAAAGAATAAGCCGCGGCCCTGGAACCTCGGAAATGAACTCCATGCCATCGGCATAATCGGCGATGAGCGGCTGGACTTTGACGCGCCGCAGCGATCGCAAGTTCTGTTCCGCCTCCGCCAACGCCGCTTCCGAAACGTCCACTGGGAAAAAATGCGCCTCCCCGCGCAAGGCCTGGAGCGCCTCCAGGATCAATCGCGACTTGGTTGCGGTGCCGGCGCCCAGTTCAATGACGCTGGGCGGAAGACCCGCTGCCAGGACCATCGATCGCGCCTGCTGCCGCAGGATGGAAGTTTCGGTCCGAGTGAGGTAGTACTCGGGAAGGGCAGTGATCTGTTCGAACAGCTCAGAGCCGGCAGCGTCGTAAAACAGCTTGGGCGAAAGCGTCTTCGGCCGGGCACTGAGCCCGGCGCGGACCTCGTCGGCAATCGATTGGGAACGCTGGACTTCAGTCTTGGTCGCTCGCAAGCCGTACTCCTGAAAATTGCCACCGCGCCTGCGGCGGAAAGAAATTCCGATAGGTCACGCGGATATGACTGGCGGGGGTCGCACACGAGCCACCGCGCAGGACGAACTGGTTGCACATGAACTTTCCGTTGTATTCACCGAGCGCGCCCGCCGCCGGACGAAAACCCGGATACGCGACGTAAGGGGTGGCGGTCCACTCCCAGATGTCGCCGAAGATCTGCCGCAATGCCGGAGCCCGTTCGTCGTTGAGGGCGTTCCCGTCGTCTGCGGCCTGAGGATGGAAGGTTTCATCTTCCAGCATGGCGCCCCAACTCGGGCTGCGCGCCGCGGCGATCTCCCACTCTGCCTCCGACGGCAGGCGCGCCCCCGCCCAGCGCGCAAAGGCGTCGGCTTCGTAATAGCTCACGTGACATACGGGTTCGCTGGCGTCAACGGCCCGTGGCCCACTCATCGTGTACTGCCACCACGAACCCTCGTGGCGTTCCCAGTAGAGCGGCGCGTCCCATTGCTGCGCGCACACCGTGTCCCAGCCGTCGGAGAGCCAAAACTCGGGACGCCGATAGCCGTCGTCGGCCATGAACTGCAGCCACTCGCCGCTCGTAACGGCTCGGGAAGCTAGCCGGAAGGGCCGCAGCAGCACCTGGTGCCGGGGGCCTTCGTTGTCGAACGCGAAGCCGCTTCCGGTATGACCGATTTCGTGAACGCCGCCCTCGAAGCTTCGCCAATGCAGTTCCCCCGCGGCACCGGGCGGGATGATCGGCCGGGAAAGGTAGCTTGGCCGGAGCGGGCTGCACCACAAAGCGTGTTTGACGTCGGTAACAATTAACTCCTGGTGCTGCTGCTCATGGTTCAGGCCGAGTTCGATGAGGGCAAGAACATCGTCGTCGGCTTCGTCGATCAGTTCGAGCATGGCGGCATCGACGCTGTGCCGATAGGCATGCACCTCATCCAGGGACGGGCGCGACATCAGCCCACGCGCGCCGCGGAGGGGATGCTCGCCCACGCGCTTGTAGTAAGAATTGAAGAGCTGCCGGAAGCGGGGGTCGCAAGGCTGGTAATTGCCGGCGTGCGGTGTCAGGAGAAAAGTTTCGAAGAACCACGTGGTATGCGCCAAATGCCACTTTACCGGGCTGGCATCCGGCATGGATTGCAACATCTGGTCTTCGGCGGAAAGCGGCGCCGTCAGCCGCAGCGTGGTGGCGCGCACTTCGGAGTATTTGTGCGCCAGTGCTGGCGCGCTCTTCCCGGCCTCGATTCCGCGCGTTGCCATAGCATGCCCAGGGTCCGCGGGGCACGGATAAGTAAGATGCGCAGAACCGGCGGAAGCATCAGGATTTCGGCAATCCGCAGCTACCTACCGGCTTTTCCCCCAGCCGCCTCCGCCGGGGGTTTCGATGCGCAGGACGTCGCCGGCACTGGCTTGGCGATTGCACTTGCCGGGCAGTTCTTCTCGGGTGCCATCGCGGCGCAACAGAGTTGCCTTGCCGGTCGCTCCCGGTTCGCCGCCCGCTAATCCGTATGGCCCGACTTTTCTGCGGTCGGCAAGAATGGTGACCTGCGAATCGGCCAGCAACTCGATCTCGCGAACCAGGCCGTCGCCGCCGCGATGCCGGCCAGCGCCGCCGGACCCGCGGCGGTAACTATAGCGGCGAACGCGGAAGGGATACGCGTATTCAAGCGCCTCAACGGGCGTGTTCAGCGAGTTGGTCATGTGCGTGTGTACGCCGGGCACGCCATCCAGTCCGGGCCGCGCGCCCATGCCGCCGGCGGTGGTTTCGTAATACGCGAACGATTGGCCGGTGCGTGGATCCATCCCGCCGACGGTGACATTGGTCATGGTTCCTGCGCTTGCGGCAGGCACGCGGTCGGGAGTGGCTTGCGCCAGGGCGCGCATCAGCACATCGACGGTGCGCTGCGAAGTCTCGACGTTGCCGCCGGCTACCGCTGCCGGAGGGCGAGCGTTCACAATCGTTCCCGCGGGTACGATCAACTCGATGGGACGCATGATGCCTGCCGTGGCGGGGACGTCGTCACCGAGCAGGCAGCGGAAGACGTAGTACGTTGCCGAGTAGGTGATCGCCTCGACCGCATTGATGCTGCCTGCCACCTGGACATCCGTGCCGGTGAAGTCAACCCGCGCCGTTTTCTTTCGGGGATCAATATGCAGCGTGACGCGGATACGGATGGGATGATCGGTCACGCCATCGTCGTCCATGAAGTCCTCTGCCGTGAAATCGCCGGCAGGCAGTTGCGCCAGTTCGGCGCGAACCAGGCGCTCCGAGTAATCGAGCAGCGCGCGCATGTTCTGCTGAACACGACGGAGGCCATATTTCGTAGTCATCTCATCGAGCCGTTGAGCGCCCACGCGACAGGCGCCGACCTGGGCGGTGAGGTCGCCCTCGCGCTCATCCGGCGTACGCACGTTATGGAGAAGCAGCGACATGATGTTGGGGTCAATCTCGCCCGCGCGCGCGATCTTTACCGGCGGAATGCGCACGCCCTCCTGGTAGATTTCGCGGCACAGGCCCATGGAACCGGGATAGGCGCCGCCGACGTCGGCGTGATGCGCGCGGCTGGCGACGTAGAAGGCAGGCGCTTTCGAACCGCGGACGTAAACCGGCAATACCATGGTGATGTCAGGCAAGTGCGTGCCACCGGCGTAGGGATCGTTCAGGATGGCGATATCGCCCGGCTCAAACTGAAGCGCATCGATCGATGCGCGCACCGACATGGGCATGGAGCCGAGATGGACGGGCATGTGGTCGCCCATGGCGATGACCTGGCCGGCGCCGTCAAAAACCGCGCAGGAGTAATCGCGCCGCTCCTTAATGTTGGGCGAAAATGCGGTGCGGCGCAGGATGGCGCCCATCTCCTCTGCGATGGAGTGAAACGCGCTGCGAAAAATCGCCAGCTCGACAGGATCGATTCTTGCCGCGCGCGACATCACTTCACCTCGATCACGATGTTCTGACGTTGGTCCACGCTGGCACGGCAGCCCGGCGGCAGCACGGTCGTGGCGCTGTACTCGGCGACGATCGCCGGCCCGAGAAAGACGTCGCCGGGCCGCAAGAGTTCACGCCTGTAAATCGGGGCTTTCGAGGCGCGGCCGTCAAACACGACACGGCGGTGCTTGACGAGAGCTTGTTTCGCCGCGCCGCGCACCGTCTTTTTCTTAGGGAACGGTACCGGTTCGGTGGAGGCGACCACGCGTACACGCAGGTTAACGACCTCGACGCGCCGCCGCTCGTCAGCATATCCGTAGCGGCGCCGGTGCGCCTGATGGAAGCGTTGCACAAAGTTTGCAGACCACGGGATGCTCAATTCAAACCCTTGTCCCGCATAACGCACGTCGGCAAAACGCGTGGCAACCGACTTCAGGTTTTCCTCCCGCATTTCTTTCGCGCCACGCCGTTCCAGTTCGCGGAAGTGCTTTTCCAAAGCCGCGGGATCGGGGCCGAGCATGACGGTGCGCGAGTAATCCTTGACCACGTCGGACATCAGGATCCCCAGGGCTGACAGCGCGCCCGGCATTTGCGGCACCAGCACGCGTGGAATCTTCAACGCACTGGCCAGCGCGCAGGCATGCAGCGGTCCAGCGCCGCCGAAGCTGACGAGGGTAAAATCGCGCGGATCGTATCCGCGCTCGACGGAGATGACGCGGATGGCCTTCTCCATTGCCGCTTCCGCCAGGCGAACAATTCCAGCCGCAAATTCCTCGACGGAGGCAATCGGTCCCTTGGTGGCAGCCAGATACTTGCGCGCACGCGGTTCATCGAGCGACATCTCGCCGCCAAGAAAGAAATCGGGATCGAGGCGTCCGAGCGCGAGATTGGCGTCGGTAACGGTGGGTTTCTCGCCACGGCCATAGCAGATTGGCCCAGGAGCGGCGCCAGCTGACTGTGGCCCCACGCGCAATATACCGCCGGCGTCGAAGCGCGCCAGCGATCCGCCGCCCGCGCCGACGGTGTGAATGTCGAGCATAGGTACGCTAATCGGCAGGCCAGAGATGACGGACTCGCTGGTGGTGCGGAGCCTCTCGGCGCCCTCCACCAACGCGACGTCGGTCGAAGTGCCGCCCATGTCAAAGCCAATGATTTTGTCGAAGCCCGCCAGTCTCGCCACCGCGTGCGCCCCCACGATGCCGCCGGCGGGGCCTGACAAGACGGTTCTCACCGGCTCTTTCGCCGCTACCTGGGCCGACACGATTCCGCCCGAGGATTGCATGACTTGCAAACGGCCGCCGGCAAACTCACCCTCAAGCGCCTGCTGCAGTCCGCTGATGTAGCGTCCCATTCCTGGGGCGAGATAGGCATTGACAGCGACGGTGGAGGCGCGCTCATACTCGCGGAATTCGGGAAGAATCTCGTGTGAGAGCGAAATGGGCAAGCCGAGCTTGCGCAACGCGCCAGCGACAGCCTGTTCGTTGCGGACGTTCGCGAAGGGAAAGAGGAGGGAAACGGCAATGGCGTCGGGCCGCGCTGCTGCCGGCGAGACCACGAGGTCTTGCAGGTCCTTGGCGCCGGGAGATTTCAGAATTTCGCCAGTTGCCGAGGTTCGTTCGGCGACGCCAAAGCGCAACTCCGCGGGCACCAGCGCGGGATCCGGAACCATGAACCAGTCGTACAAGCGCGGGCGCGCCTGACGTCCGATCGCGATCGTGTCTTCGAAACCCTCGGTGGTAACGAAAGCCACACGCGCTCCTTTGCGCTCCAGCAAGGTGTTGGTGCCGACAGTGGTTCCATGGCGGACTTCCGGCTTTGCGCCGGGGCTGATTTTCCGGAGCGCGGCAACGATTGCATCCGACGGATTGGCCGCTG
>DASSIZ010000014.1 GCA_035691485.1 Terriglobales bacterium | reverse complement strand
GTCGTCTTCGACCACAAAGATCTGCTGTTTCACTCGCCCCTAGTTTATCCGGGAGGTAGGCGGGTTTCTATTCCAGTGCAGTCATTCATGGAGAATTCATCGTTCTGTAACAAGGCGCTGACAACTACGCGGCGTCAATCTTCTGGGTCCGGTCGCCATGTGCGCCACCATCTTGGACGACTCCGGCACTACTCAACCTTAGGAGTACAGCACCACGCCCGGCGGAGGCATCTTTCAGGGGGGATGGAGTACGCAGGCCAGACGGTGAAGTGAATGGTCAAGAAAAAGGTTGGACAGACCGACGTCAAGAGGGTCAACCGTTTTGTCGATTCGTTATGTGGTCTTTACAGTCGAATCGCCCGCAGGCTGGGAGTGGACCGCTCCTACGTTAGCCGGGTCGCAAAAGGGGAGCGGCGATCCGAAGAGATCGAAAAAGCGCTGACCGCCGAATTCGACCACATCCAAGAAACTAATGCGTAGCTCGGGGTAGGCAGTTAAGTAGCTGCGGAATAGCCACTTACGCCTGGCAACATCGGATCCCCGGGGCCCAGAACGAACTATCGTGCGAATTCCGCGAAGCTTACAACCCCGTAGTGGCACTACTTCATCTATTTCCAGCTTAGTAGGAGCGGAATACCTCCCCCAGGGCCCCCGGATTCCGCCTCCTCATCCCTTATTCCGCCCAATTTGGAGATGAAAGATGAGCACAAGATTTCCTGTCCGCCTGCTCGGACCTGGATCTAAGTTGATGCTGGTTACATTGGCTTGCGCCCTCACCGCTACAGCGGCACAAGCACAGACAAAGCACATTTTTTGGAGCAAAGGATCTCCCAACGCTCCCAATCCGTCCTCGTTGGCCAGCGACCTCATTTATCACGGCGGCAACGCGGGTGCCGGTGCCATCGGTGTCGAAAACAAGCCGGCGGTTTACTTAATTTTCTGGGGCCCGGACTGGGCAAACGGATTTACCACGACCGACGCCAACGGCCAGGTTTTCACCAGCCAGACATTGCAGACCTACGTGCAATCCTTCCTCAGCAACATGGGCGGGACCTCGTGGGCGGCAATTCAGAGCGAGTATTGCAACAACGTCCCGGCGGGCACCACCAGTTGCGACGCGGTCGGAGGCGGCAATTACGTCACGAATCCGCGCAACCAGTTGAAGGGAGTGTGGACAGATACGACGCCGGTGCCGAGCGACATTGTCACTCTGGGGTTGGCGGAAAACCTGGTGGACGATCCGATTGCGATGGAGGCGATGCGCGCCTCGGCACACTTCAACTACGATCCGCAGGCGACCTACATCATCCTGACACCGCCGACGCCGATTGCTACCGGGCAGCCCTACTACTGCGGATATCACACCCAAACGACGAGCCTCAACGGACTGGGCAATCCCTACCGGCTGCAGTACGCGTTTATCCCCTTCCTGAACTCCACTTTGTATACGGCCGGCATCGGCACCTGCGGTATGAATGCCGTGAATACGGTCAGCGACAGCTTCGGGCATGGCGTCTTCGACGGCTACAGCATCGTGATCGGCCACGAGTACGCCGAAGCGGTTACTGACCCGGACAATTTCGCCGGCGTGCAAGACGGCTGGAATGACGCCCAGACCAGCGAGAATGGCGACAAGTGCGCCTGGACGGGACTGGGGAATGTTTCCATGTACAACAAGACCAAGTTCGCGGTGCAACCGCTGTGGAGCAATAAGGCGTTCGATGCGGGAGGGAATGGATGCGTGCTAAAAGCGCCGACCAGCCCGCACGCCATGCCGACGGTCGGGGTTACGCCTCCAGCGGTGGACGTCTGCCAGACCTTAGGAGTGTGCCCGCCCGGAGTTGCGGCCGGTCAACCAATGCCGGTCAACATGGCATATTTCGGCGGCAAAGTTGACGTCACTCCCAAGCTCTACCTGGTCTACTGGGGTTGGGGACAGCCGGGAGCGTTCGATCACACCTCGCTGACCAATCCCTCCAATGACCCCGATGGTGTAGGCGCGCTGATGGCGCGCTTCCTGCGCGCCGTGGGCGGGACGTCGTGGGCGAATGTCGCCACGCAGTACTACCAGGACAACCAGGATGGCACGTTCTCCAATGCCGGCAACCCGACCCATCAATTGGCGGGGACGTGGTGGGACAATACCAATCCCATCCACGACAACCTGACGCCTCTTGAACTGGCGCAGGAAGCTGCACGAGGGGCGCAGCATTTCGGCATCAGTTCTTCGAACTTGATCAATGCGCAGGTGATCGTGGCCACGCCGCAGAAGTTCAACGACGCCGGGTTCAACCAGAACTCGTACTGCGCGTGGCACGACTTTACAACGCCAGTCTCCTATCCGGGCGTGACACCGTACATGCCGTTCGTCAACATGCCGTACATCCTCAACGCCGGCGGCGGGTGCGGACAGGACTTCGTCAATCCGGCGCCGACCGGCGACCACGACGGAGTGACCATCGTGCTCGGTCACGAAGTGGCGGAGGCGTGGACGGATCCGGGTGCGGAGTCGACGGCTGGCTTGGTGGGATACGGCGCCTGGTTCGATTACCAGGGCTGGGAAATCGGCGACAAGTGCGCGTGGGTCGGCGACGGCCTGCAGATTCCCGGCGCACCCTTCAACATGATCGGCAACGACGGCGGCGCCTACCCGGTGCAGACGCTCTGGAGCAACGTGTCGCTGAGCGGGGTTGGTTACTGCTCACAGGGTTTCTAGAACCACTGTGAGTTGCGAGTAGCGACCACGGGCGCTGGAAACGGCGTCCGTGGTTTGTTGTTTCAGGCGAGCCTGAAAGTCAGGTTGGGAAGGGGAATACCCTCGAGTTCGGCGGTCCATGTCTCGCCGGGGCGGATCAGATGACCGGCGGTGAGCGTGCCGGAGCTGATGATCTCGCCCGTGCCGAGGGGAGGCTGCCCGCGTTGGAGAATTGCGCTTGCCAGTTCCGCCAGGCACTGCGCGGGGCTGCGCAGAGAATTCTTGCCTGAACCTTCCTCCACGAACTGTCCATTCTTCATCATGCGAACGGTGAAACTTGGCAGTTGTTCCAGGAGCGTGGGAACCAGGTTGGGCGTGACCGGCTTGCGCTCGCCGACGACAAGCGCGGCATGCAAGCCTAGCGAAGCCACGAAGTCGCCGGGTTGAAAATGCCAATTGGGATATGGACAGTCAATGATTTCGAAGCCGAAGGCAATCCATTCGCAGGCGGCGAGAGCGGCGGCTGCATCCAGACCTTCCGAACAGATGGGAGTCTTCAAGCCGAACATGATCTCCGGCTCGATTTTCAGCGAGCGCGCCTTGGGCAGCGACAGGGTGGCGGAGTTGCCGCTCGCGAAATGAACGGTGTCTTCATACATGTGCGCCCACACCAGCTTCTTCAGCTTCAGCAGGCGCAGCACGGCCTTATTGGCGAACCCGACTTTGCGGCCGGTCGTGCGGTGTCCAGCCTGCTCGCGTTGCTTCTTGATCTCCCATTCGACGGCGTAGCAAGCGTCGAGATCAAAGCCGCGGCCGGAGGGTGGAGTCGAGACCATCTGCCCGGTGTCATACGCGGTAAGCAGCTCGCGCGCGACCGATTCAATGTCGGTGCTGGTAATTTCCTTTGCCGGTTCGGCGGAGGCCGGTTTTACGGGAAGCTTCGCCACGTTGCCGCTGCGCGTTTCCGATAGCAGCTTGGCGGTGGCATAAATCGTTTCCGTGTGCGGCATGGGAACTTTCAGGCGCTCGCCCAACTCCACGACGGCGCCAACAATGGCATCGAGTTCCAGAGGACGCCCGGCCTCCAGGTCCTGCAACATCGAGGTCTTGTGTTCGCCGACTTTCGCCGCTCCGGCAATGCGCTGCTCGATGGTGATGGGCAAAGTGAATCCGAGCTTGTTACCGAGGGTTTCGGTTTCGCGCATCACCTCGCGAACGATGCGGGAGACCTCGGGATGCTGGGCCATTTGCACCAGGGTGGCGCCGGTGAGCGCGCTGATCGGGTTAAAGACCACGTTGCCGAGAATCTTGACCCAGATTTCCTGGCGGATGTGGGTAGTAATGGGGCAGCGCAGACCGGAAGAGATGAGCGCATCGGCAATTTGTTTGGTGCGCTCGGAGCGGGTGCCGTCGGGTTCGCCGAGCGAGATGCGGCTGCCCTCGGTATGGCGAATGACGCCGGGTTCCGTGATATCGGTGGCGAAATAAATGATCGAGCCCACCACTTGCCTGGGTGGGATGGCGGAAGAAACAATCCCGCCGGGATCGACTTTTTCCAGGCGAAAGCCGTCGAGTTCTCCGCCAAAGTTCTGGAAGAACCACCAGGGGATGCCGTTCTGCGTGCTGACCACCGTCGTCTGCGGCCCGATAACGCTTTTCAACCGCGGCGCAAGCTGCGGTAGACTGTGCGCCTTTACGGTGAGAAACACGACATCGAAGGTCCCGGCCTGCTCGAGATCGGCAGTGGTTTTGGGATGGGCCTCAAAATCTCCCTGGGCGCTGCGGACGCGCACGCCGTTTTGCTGGATTGCCTGAAGCTGTTTGCCGCGGGCGAACAACGTCACGTCCAGGCCGGCACGGGCCATCTTGGCGCCGATGTAGGCCCCGACAGCCCCAGCGCCGGCCACCAGGAACTTCATGCCACGTGCTCCTTGCCGCTGCACAGGGCGGCGGCGACGGCACGGCGAAGGATCTTGCCGGTGGCAGTTCGAGGAATGCTTTCGACGACGAAAATTTTCTTCGGACACTCGAAGTGTGCCAGGCGCTCGCGGCAGAACCTTAACAGGTCGGCTTCGCCGTGTCCTTCGCGCAAGACCACGGCTGCGGCAACTTCTTCGCCGAGGGTGGGATGTGGCATGCCGAAGGTGACCGCTTCGGCCACCGCGGGATGCTCGGCGAGCACTTCATCTACGTGACGGGGCGCAATTTTCTCGCCGGCGCGGTTGATCAGTTCCTTGATGCGGCCGGAAATGTGAACGTAACCGTCGTCGTCTTTCCACCCTTCATCGCCGGTGCGGAACCATCCATCCACGAAGGCTTCGGCATTTGCGTCCGGATTGTTCTCGTATCCGCTGAAGACGCTCGCGCCCTTAATCACGATCTCGCCGCGGTCGCGGCCCTGCAGGTGATTGCCGAGCGAATCCATGATGCTGATCTCGATTCCGGTCGGCAGGCCCACCGAACCAGCCTTGCGCTGCCGCGGCGGGAGCGGATTGGACGCCATCTGGTGGGCGGCTTCCGTCATGCCATAGGCCTCGAGCACGGGCACGCCGAAAGCTTCCTCCATTTTCCGCATCGCTTCCGGGGCTAGCGGGGCGCTGGCGGAACGAACGAAGCGGAGTGAGCCGCCCTTGTCGGGACGATCGCCGCTGCGCGCGCGAGCCGAAACCACGTGATGAATCGTGGGGACGGCCGTGTACCAGGTCACATGATATTGCCGCACCAGCCGCCAGAAGATAAGCGGGTTCACTCCGGTGGGCGCGACCACGGTTCCGCCCGACAACAACGGGGCCAAGGTGGATGCGACGATGCCGTGAACGTGAAACAAAGGCATGAAGCAGAGCGAAACATCGTTCGGCGAGAGCGCGTAGGTTTCGACAATGTTCGCGGCAGAGAGCGCCAGGTTGCGGTGCTCAAGGGGAACGCGCTTGGGCTGGCCGGTGCTGCCGCTGGTGTGAAGAATCAGCGCCACGTCATCTTCGGCAGGCGCGGTGGTCCAGGGTTTGGGCGCGACTCCAGTGAGCCGCACATTACCGTCGGAGTCGAGTTGGACCGGCAAGATCGGGGTGCCGCTGTCGGCGGCGGCCGGACCGGCCTCGCCAGTATCACCCTGCCCCAGGATCAGGACCTTCGCGCTGGTGTCCTGCAGGTAGAAACAGAATTCCTGGTATTTATACGTTGGATTCATCGGCGCCGCGGTGCCGGCGATGGTTGCCGCCAGGAAACTCACGATCGCAGGCAGGCCGTTGGGCAGCGCTATGGCGACGCGAGTGCCGCGCCGCACCCCGGCCGCGGCCAACGTATCGGCCATTTCGAGTACTTGGCGACGGAGCGAGGCATAGCTCACCCGCACCCCCGATTCAGGAATGATGATCGCGGTGCTGTCGCCAGGGGCCAACTGCAACGCTTCCAGGACGGTAGTTACAGATTGCATGATCTGTTTGTCGTTTCCAGTGCGGCTAGATTATGCGGCCGGATGATTTGCGGTACTCAGGTGCGCGTGGTTTGGATGTAGATGGCTGAGGCAGGGTTTCAAATTCGCGCGGGAACCTCTTTCCAAAGTTCTGTTGCTATAAATCGATTCTTTTTATGCGCCTGATAAGCGACAGCAGCGCCCGCGACTTGGTTCCAGATCAACCAAAAATTGAATTGGACTTCCCTCTGCAACTCGCTCAAAGTTTCTGGCAGGTCATTTCCCGGCCGTGCGGTTTGCACTTAATCATGCATTGAAGGGATGAAGGCATCATGGATCTTATTCCAATGTTCCTGAAGTTTGCCGGCCGGCGCTGCCTGGTCGTGGGCGCGGGCAGCGTCGGCGAGGGCAAGATCGAGAGCTTGCTGCGGACCGGCGCCGAGACCGCCGTGGTGGCTCCGCGGGCCTCTGAACGTGTGGCGGAGTGGAGTTCCGCCGGCAAGTTGCGATGGCGGCGCCGTACATTTCGGCCGAACGACCTGGACAGCGTTTTCATGGTCGTGGCGGCCACCTCGTCAGCGAACGTCAATGATCGCGTTTACCGCGAGGCAAGACGACGCGGAGTTTTGTGCAACGTCGTCGATGACCCCGAGCGCTGCGGCTCTTACTATCCGGCCGTAGTTCACGACTCCTACGAAGCGTGGCTGGAAGCGCTCGCTTACACGCGATGCTTGCTGCTGGCTCGCGTCGCGGATCCAGCGGAGGGAAAAGACCACTCGCATCGCACCGTCAGCCCGCCGGCGTTCCGGAAGTTCAAGAAACGAACCCGCAGCCGGTCATCATGAGTGCACAAGTGTTCTTGCTCGACGCTGGTCTCCGCGATTCGGCCGCTGACTGCTCGCCTTCTACAACCGGAAGAGCTTGTCCGCCGCCAACACGAAGGCCAACGTAACCACGGCAATCGCGACCTCCCCGAGTGCTCCCACAACAAACGGGCGCAAACCTTGCTTGCGCATGTCGCGGAAATTCGTGCGCAATCCTACCCCGGCAAAAGTCAGCAGGAATGCCCAGCGCGACAGGTTTGCCAAGCCAGTGAGTTGCTGCTGGTTGAAGAAACTGGCGCTCGCCAACAGCGAGATGATCAGAAAACCAAGCACGAACTTGGGGAACTTTTCCCAGAGGAACGCAGCCTTGTTAGTTACGTGCCGGGCCTTACCGCGACTCGCCCAGTAGATGGCGTAGCCCAGTACGATGAATCCAATCATGGCATTGCGCGTGGTTTTGGCGAGCACCGCGATCTTCGAAGCGGAGTCGGAAAACAGCGCGCCTGCGGCGGTGGCCTCAGCGGTGTTGTCCACGGCCAAGCCGGCCCACATTCCATATGCGTGATCGCTCATGTGGAGGGCGTGGCCGATCAGCGGGAAGGTGAACAGTGCCAGCGCGCCAAGAGCGAGAATAGCGGCGATAGCAAACGAGGAATCCTGCTCGTCGGCATCGATCGCGCCTTGCGCCGCGATAATGGCGGATACGCCGCATACGGCGGACCCAACCGCGAGCAGCGACGTCAGCTTGGGACTGAGCCCGAACAACCGGCCGAGCAAGGTCATCAGCGCGAGCGCGACGGTCAACTCGAGAGCAACCAGCACCAGGCTGATGGGGCCGAGGTGGAGCACATCGCCGAGCAGAAAGCGCGATCCCAGCAGCACAATGCCGGCCTTCAGCCAGAATTCATAGGTAGCGATGCCGGGACGAAAGACCTGGGGAATGCCGAACACATTCGAGATCACCAACCCAATCAAAATGGCCCACAAAACGTACTCAATGTTCGGTATGACCAGGTGATGGGCCTTCGCGTACAGCGAAATATTTTTTTCCACCAGCTTGCCGCCGATTCCGATGGCGGTGAGCAAGAGTACGCCGGGCACGAGGCGGAGCAAGTGAGTGTGAAAGCGGATTGGTTGAACCCGCGGCAGGGCAATGGAGCCAGCCATAAAAGTTGTCCTTTCAAGTTGGGCGTTCGTGGATTACCAGGGCACGCGCTTAAGCACTCCGACGCGTACCAGCAGCGCCAGCACGAAGGCGGTGGCGACCGCCCATCCGTCCAGCGTCAGCTTCAAATGCTGCAGGCGACTTTTCTGTTTGTTTTCACTCATTGATTTCTCCTTAAAAGACGTTCTCTTCCGCTGCTTGTGATTTTCCAGGTTTGTTCCAGAGCGCATGGGCCGCGAATACCGCCGCCGGATCCGCGACCCAGCCGATGATGAGAAGGGAAGGCGCAGCGAGGCCAATTTCGTCGCCCAATCCGCCCACTGTCGTGCGCTTCAGTTGTTGCGCCGGCAGGCTGGCGCATGAAGTGACCAGGCACGGCGTTTGGGAGTCGAGTCCGGCTTCGAGCAAAGAAGCGCTGAGCTGGGCGTACTCGCGCCCAGGCATATAAACCACCACGGTGGTGTCGGAGCCGACCAGGCCGGCCCAGTCCAGCGCGACTCTTCCGGGTTCGCGATGGGCGGTGGTGAACAGCACTTGCGAGGCGATGCGGCGGTCGGTAAGGGAAACACCGGCCGCGGCGGCGGAAGCCAGCCCGGAGGTCACCCCGGAAACAATTTCGAAGGGCACGCCGGCTGTGCGAAGCGCGTCAATCTCCTCCCCGGCGCGGCCAAAGAGCAGGGGATCTCCGCCCTTGAGGCGAACCACCGTGGTTCGGGTCTGGGCGTAATGCACCAGGAGAGAGTTGATTTCTTCCTGCGTGAGCAGCTTTTGGCGGCAGCGCTTTCCGATATGGATTACTTCAGCGCGAGGGGACACGAGCGCGAGGATTTCCGCGCTGACCAGCGCATCGTGCAGAACCACGTCGGCAGCGCCCAGAATCCGCGCCGCCTTCACCGTCAGCAACTCCGGGTCTCCCGGACCGGCGCCAACCAGATAGACCTTGCCCGTCATGACACACCTCCACGGCGCTTTCGTGTGCTGCGCAGGAAGCTGTCGAGCGAGCGGCGGCTGGCCAGTCGCGCCAGCAATCGCTTCCGTTTTGCAGGATCTTTCTGCCGTTGCAGCACCAGCTTCCGCACTGCGCCAAGCCACTCCAGCCACACCTCGTACTCGGGTCCAAATTGCTGTTCCAGATCAACGCGCAGGCGGTGAGCTAAGGAAGGACTGAGTCCGCCGCTGGAGATTGCTATCTGAAGCTGCCCGCGCCGGACGACAGCCGGAAAATAAAAATGGCAGCGCCCAGGCTGGTCGATCGCATTGCAGAAGACTCCGCGCGCCTCCGCCTGGTCGAAGACGGCTTGATTGACATCGTCGGACGAAGTGGCCGCGATGACCAGGCTGGCGCCGTCCAAATCCGCCGGCGCAAAGTAGCGCTGTTCCCAGCTAATCCGGGAATCCCGAGCCCAAGCCTGGATCTGCGGCGTCGCATCCGGCGCGACCACGTGCACGCGCGCGCCCGAGTGCAGCAGGTCCTCGACTTTCGACTCCGCGAGGGGGCCAGCGCCAACCACCAGGCACTTGCGTCCCGCCAACTTCACGAACATGGGAAAGAGCGTTGTCATCCCTCCACCCCATGCGGCGGCCGGTCGCTGGCTAGGTCGCGCGCGACCGCGGGCAATAGTGTGCCGGCCAGAAAGGCGCGAATTTCGTTGGCCTCGTGACGGGCGAAAAACTGGCGCAGGTTTTCACCGGGATTTCGCAATTCAGAAAACGTGTTCAGCAGACGCTCAATCGCCTGCGGCACCTCGGCCGCGCGGCACCGGTAGCCGACCGGACGCGCGATCGCCTGGTCGCGTCCTACGCCGCCGCCGACGCAGAAGTAATAGGCGTCAACGAAGTGGCCGTTTTCCTTGATCTTCTTGCCCTCCAGCCCGATGTCGGCAATCCAGTGCTGGCCGCAACTGTTGGGGCAGCCGGTGATGTTGAGCTTGAACTGCTGATCAAACCCGGGCAGGCGCTCCTCCAGTTCCTCGACCAGCCAGCGGGCGAAGCCCTTGGTTTCGGTGATTGCGATTTTGCAGAACTCGGTGCCGGTGCAGGCGATCGCCCCGCGCCAGAACGGTGACGCGTTGGTATGCAGGCCAGCGGTTTCCAACTCGATGGCTACCTGCGCGGCGCGCTCGCGAGGCACGTTCACGATCAGCAGGTTTTGCATGTTGGTGGTGCGCAGCTGTGAATTGCCGAGCCGTTCCGACACCTCGGCCGCTGTGCGGAGTTGAGCGCCCGTGATCCTGCCGCGCAGCACGGCGGCCCCGACGTAGCAGTAGCCGGATTGTTTCTGCGCATGGATGCCGACGTGGTCGCGGTAAATGTCAACCGGCGCGTGTTCCTCTACCGCAGGATCGAGCCTGAAGCCGAGGCGGTCTTCGATGGCAGAGAGGAAATCAGCCGGGGTCCAGCCGTGATGGAGGAAGAGGTACTTGAGGCGGGCGCGCTCGCGGTTCTGGCGGAGGACATCGCTGTCGCGGAAAATCTGCGCGATGGCCGTGGTTACCGGCACCACCTGGTTCCAGGCGACGAAGGCGTCGAGCCGTTCCGCCAGATGCGGCTCCGCCGATAGTCCGCCGGCAACCCGCAGCGAGAAACCCACCTCGTCCGGCCGGCCATGACGCTGGCGCACGACAGCGGTCAGGCCGATATCATTGATCTCGGGATAGGAGCACCACACGCGGCAGCCGGTGACCGAAATCTTGAATTTTCGCGGCAGGTTGTAAAACTCGGCATTGCCAACCAATTGCTCGGTCAGTTTGAACACCAGCGGTGAGGCGTCACAGATTTCGTCGGCGTCGACGCCCGACAGCGGGCAGCCGGTGATATTGCGGGTGTCATCACCGCAAGAACCCATGGTGGTGAGGCGGGCACGCCAGAGCTGCTCGAGCAGGTCGGGAAGGTCCTCAATCTTTACCCAGTGGAGCTGAATGTTTTGGCGGACGGTAATGTCGGCTACACCGGCGGCGTATTTATCCACCGCATCGGCAATCACCCGCACCTGGTGCGCCAGCAGCAGGCCGTTCGGCACGCGAATACGCACCATGAAATGAGGCACGGCGCGCCCTTCGCCGCCCGTGCCGCCGATCGCGCCAGCGCCATCCCCCTGGGTATAAACGCCCCAGGCGCGGAAGTAGGTGCCCAGCCATTCAGGGGGAATGGACGACCATCCGTTCTTGGCGAAAGCGCGGATCTCGTCGAGATGCTCCCACGCATTCTTCTCGCGCTTCAGTCTCTCGACCCGCTCTGTCCGGGTTTCTTTTGCCAGCTCTGCCACGTTTCACCCCAAAAACAAAAACCCACGCGCCCGAAAACTCTGGCGTGTGGGTTTTGTGGATTATTGCTGACTTACTGTACTGCTATGCCACGCTCCCGGCGCCAGACGATGTGGTCCCGCAACAACAAACGTTGCAGGTGGGACAACACGTCATCTGGCAGCAAGACATCATGGTTTGCTCGTAACCCCGGCCGGTGGATTCCGCCGGCTTGCTTCACCCCAATAACTGATGCATCCAGGGCCGAATCGCCTTCGCAGGCCAATCCGGGACTATTTCATTTCGGGATAGATTCCCGGCCTCGGAAGAAGATGCACTAAAAAACGAATCCCGCAAAACAAATTCTTGGATTAGCCCGCAGGGTGGGCGGCAGCGCACTGACGAACCGCATGCCGGAAATGCGGCACCCGAAATCGAACCCGGCTGGCAAACGAACTCGATTCCTTGCCTCGCCACTTACACTCGCCGGCCGCTCGCCTTGCCGCTTGTTGTCGAAACACCTAAACTAGCATCCCGATGCATGGCAACCAAACCAAACCCGGGACGCAGGGAGGAACGCATATGGTCCGCCGCAATTGCCTTCGTGGTCAGAGTTTCATCGTGCCCTTGTTCGTATGCATTGTCTTCGCCTTTACGGCTGCCGCTTTGGGGCAATCGACCGCGATCAACGGCACGATTCGGGGCCGCGTCGTCGATACCACCGGCGCCGCCGTGCCGCAGGCCACGATCACGGTGACCAACTCCGCGACCGGTTTTTCCCGCTCAGGGTCGACCAGCGATGAAGGGTATTACGTTTTCCCGAACCTGCCGCTGGGCAGCTACGCTGTCGCGGTCAAGAGGGAAGGATTCGCAACTCAAAGGCACTCCAACGTGGTGCTGGAGGCCGGCAAAGATGCCGTCATCGATGCGCAATTGTCGGTGGGCCAGGTGGAGACCGCGATTGAGGTTACCGGCGGCGCGCCCGTGGTTGAACCGGCGCGCGTCAACATCGGTCGCACTATCACCGAGGGCGAAGTCCAGAACCTGCCGCTCACCTCGCGCAATCCTTACAACTTCATTCTGTTCCAGCCCGGCGTCAGCGGCCATCCCAACCCGGAACTCGGCATTCCGCGCACCATCAATACCAACGGCTTGCTGGACCGCATTAACTACCAGATGGATGGGATGGTCGACACCCAGACCGACCGTTATGGCCTGCGCCTGTTTCCCATCTCCGATACCTACGTCAAGGAAGTCCAGACCGTCGCCAATAGCTTCTCGCCGGAGTTCGGCGGTACATCGGGCAACATCTACAATGTCATCACCGGCTCCGGCACCAACACCTTTCACGGCATGTTCAACTGGATCCGGCGCTCGGTCGATGCCACCGCCCGGCCCATCCTGCTCTCGCCGACCGCGGTCAAACCCGAGTTGAAGCTGCAGGATTACGCCATGAATGGCGGCGCAGCCATCATTAAGGACAAGCTGTTCGTCTTTGGCGCCTACGAGCACTTGACCCGCGGCGTTCCCACCCCCATCACGATTACCGCGGCGAACGCTAGCGCGCTCGGCCTGGCACCCAGCGACCTGGGCAGCGCGCCCGGCGTCCTGCACGGCCAGTTTGTGAACACGCGACTGGATTGGAATGTTAACGCCCGCAACCAGGTCTTCTTTCGCTACAACTACTTTCGCAACCAGTTTCCCATCAATACCAACAGCAACGGCATCTCCACCGGCCTGAGCGCCTTGGATGCCTGGAGCGACTTCCGCGACCGCGCCCACGTCATTGGCATGCAATGGGTGAGTACTCTTTCCAACAGCCTTCTGAACGAGTTTCGCTTCTCCTGGCCTTATCGCCAGAACACTCACTTCAACGGCTCTACGTCCGGACCCGGGCCGGTAGTCCTGGTCACTGGAGTCGCAGCATTTAACGGCACCAACGCCGCCGGTGACCGCTTTGCGGAGAAGATCCCCAATGCCAATGAAAACCTGACCTGGATCCGCGGCCGGCACACTTTGAAGGTCGGATTCAACATCTCCGACATTGTCGATTTGCAGCGCTTCGTCAGCTTCAATCAGTACACGTTCCCCAGCATCGCCGCCTACAACGCCGCCAAGTCGGGCGCCAATCCTTTCGCCTACACACGGTTCAATACCCAGTCCGACCCCGCCGGACTGCACTACAGCTCTCTGTTCTGGGGTTTCTATGGGCAGGACAGTTGGCAGCTCACGCCCAACCTGCTGATGATTTACGGCCTGCGCTATGACCGCTATCAGCCGCCCGATGCGAACCCGAACGCGCCCTTCATTTTCTCCAGGCATTTCGCGACGCCGAGCGGCAACGTGGCGCCGCGCCTGGGCATGACGTACCGCCTCAACGAGAAAACTGTGGTGCGCGCCTCCGGAGGCCTCTTCTTCGACGCACCTCCGACCAACCTCTGGTTCAACACTTTGAACCAGGACGGCTCCAACCGCATCCGCAGCGCTTCGGTTAGCGGTTGCAACGCCGTTGCGCCTTGTACGCCGCCGGCGGGGGCGCCCGCCTTTCCCTCGGTTGCCAACCTCACTCCCACCGCCCAGGACGTAATCACGATCACGCCGGATTACAAGAACGCCTACACCATCAATGCCAGCCTGCAGGTCTCACGCGAGTTGAGCCGCAACGACGTCGTATCGGCCGGCTACGTTTACACTTCCGGCCGCAATTTGGTGTTCCTGCGAAATATGAACCTCATTAATCCCATCGGGACGCTGGCCGACGGGCGCCCAGTCTTCTCCTCCGCCGTGAACGCTTCCACGCGCTTGTTTCCGCAGTTCAACAACATCACGCTGCAGGACGTCGGCGCCACCTCCAGCTACAACGCGCTGCTTCTCAACTGGAATCACCGCCTGTCGCGCGGGCTGCAGGTCGCCGCTTCCTACACCTTTTCCCACTCCATCAGCGATGCCCCGGAAGCGAACACCTTCGAGCAGAACCTGCCCATCGAGGACCCTACCAATCTCCTCCGCGACCGCGGCAGGTCAAGCGTGGACCGGCCCCACGCCTTTACCCTCAGCACCGTGCTCGACCCGCAGGTTAAACTGGAGAATCGTTTCCTGAACCGTTTGTTGAACGACAACATGTTCGCCATCCTGGCTAACATCAGTTCCGGCGATGCGCAGAACATTACGGCCAACACCACGCTGAATGGCGACGGAACCACCGGCGCAGTGACGCGTCCGTTGTTTGTCGGTCGCAATACCGCGCGCGCCCCCAACATCTACCAGGTCGACTTGCGGTACACTCGCGCCTTCGCCCGCTTCTGGGAGCGGGTTGCGCCGCAGTTCATCTTCGAGGCCAACAACGTCTTCAATCACCCCAATGTCACCTCGATCAATTCGACGGCGACGGTCAACACCAACCCGGCGCTGGGCCAGGTCGGCGCCATCACGACACCGGCTTCGCTGCTGCCCTCCGGGACCGTGCTGGAAGGCCGCATCATCCAGTTTGGGCTTGGAGTGCGCTGGTAACAACCTAGTTTCTGGTCCGCGGCGGCCGCATAGAGGAGGAGAGCTTCGCGGCCGCTGCTTTCGCGTTATCATCGTTCCCAGCTCTCAATGAAGTCACCTAAACCATCGTCCGAGGCCCCCTTCCCGGCGCCGATTTACGCGGAAACCGTGCTGGCGGTCAATTTCGAGGACGCCAAGCGCTACTTTCTTGAGTCCCTGCTCGAAGTCCACTACGCCCATACCTTGATGCTGGCGCGGCAGAAGGTGATCAGCGCCGATGACGCCCGCGCTTGCCTGGGCGCGCTCGATGGACTGGATCGGGCCGCCATCCATAGCGCCATCTACGACGGCAGTTGCGAGGACCTGTTCTTTTACGTGGAGGAGAAGTTAGCGTCCTGCTGCGGCGCCGAAGTCGCGGGGCGCATGCACACCGCGCGCAGCCGTAACGACATCGACCTGACCCTGTACCGAATGACGGTACGTCGCCAACTCCTGACGCTGGCCGAAGCAGTCGCCGCGGCCCGCGAGGAACTGCTTCGCCTGGCGGCCGCGCACACCGATTCGGTGATGCCCGGTTACACCCACACGCAGCCGGCGCAGCCCACGACGCTGGCGCACTACCTGATGGCCGCGGTTGAATTTCTTGGCCGCGATTTCCAGCGCCTGCGGGCCGCCTTTGCCACCGTGAACCGGAGTCCTCTGGGGGCCTGCGCCATTACTACCACCGGCTTCCCCATCGATCGCGACTATACCGCTCGCCTGCTCGGCTTCGAAGGCTTGCAGGTCAACTCCTATGGTGCCATTGCCGCTATCGACTACCTTACCGAGTCGGCCGCCGCCGTGGCCGTTGCCATGGTGAACTTGGGCAAACTGGTTCAAGACCTGCTGCTGTGGTGCACCAAGGAATTCGGCTTCCTGCATCTCCGCGGCGCCTATGTGCAGGCCAGCAGCATCATGCCGCAGAAGCGTAATCCGGTCTCGCTGGAGCACACGCGCATCCTGGCCAGCAAGGCTCTCGGACAGGCCCAGGCGATCCTGACCGCGGCCCACAACACGCCCTTCGGCGATATCGTGGACAGCGAAGACGATCTCCTGCCCCTGGCGTTCTCCATGTTCGCCGACGCCGATCGCGCCCTGCGCTTGTTTGCCGGGGTCATCGCCAACACCGACGTGGATCGTGCGCGCCTTTTGAAGTTGGCCAACGACAACTTCCTTACCGTGACCGAACTGGCCGACACATTGGTGCGGCGCGAAAACGTCAGTTTCAGGTCCGCGCACCGGTTGGTCTCGGAAGCGGTCCGAGCCGTGGGTCCATCGTACTCGGCCCAACGCGTCACCGAGGAAGTGGAGCGTCTTGCGCCCTCCATCCTCGGCCGTGCGCTTAGCGCCACGCGCGAGGAGTTGCAGCGCGCGCTCGACGCCGACAACTTCGTGCGCGTGCGAACCGTTGTTGGAGGACCGGCGCCACCGGCGGTGAATGCCCAGATCGCGACCGCTCGCCGCGAGCAAACCCATGCTTCCGAATGGCTCGGCGAGAAGCGTCAACTGCTGCAGCGTTACCCCGAACTGATTCGCGAAGCCACCGTTGCGGCTCGACACGATGATTAGTTGGCGAAAGGTTGGTGGAGGCGGTGTTCGCGCGCGCAAGATCAGTCATAGGCGGCAACCCAATCCAGGCTGTTATTCTGCAATGTGACTCCAGGGCCACACTCACACCTCAAGACCCCGCTTCGGAAGGGTTTCCTCCGATCCTTTGGTCGATGGCTTATCACCGGCGTGGCGCTCATTTGGGTGCTTGCCGCGCTGATGCTTGTGGCCGCC
The DNA here is from genome assembly GCA_035691485.1 of Terriglobales bacterium. NCBI lineage: Bacteria > Pseudomonadati > Acidobacteriota > Terriglobia > Terriglobales > Terriglobales bacterium. Next base: position 61,842 of record DASSIZ010000014.1, on the reverse strand, counting down.
CGGTGGATCGACCCACCGACAACCGCGGTGCACATCCAGCGCCGTTTGCAGGCCTGGATTCACCACACGCCGTATCACAAACGCTACAGATTCATTCCGCTCGGCCAAATCTCGCCCGATCTGCAGCACTCTGTAATTGCCGCCGAGGATGCGCGCTTCTACCAGCATCATGGGTTCGATTGGCACCAGATCCAAATCGCTGCCGCAGACGATTGGGAAGGCGGTCGCACTCGCGGAGCATCCACTATTACGCAGCAACTCGTTAAGAACCTATTCTTCGGAACGGGCCGCTCTTTCCTCCGCAAGGGCGCGGAGTTCACTCTGGTACCGGTGGCCGAACTCGTCCTCGGCAAGCGGCGCATTCTGGAGATTTACCTCAACGTGGTCGAATGGGGCCCTGGTATTTATGGTGCAGAGTCGGCGTGTCGTTACTACGATGGAACCACGGCCCGGAGTATTGGCCGGCAACAGGCGGCACGGCTTGCCGCGATTCTGCCGGCTCCCCTGAAGCGACGTCCCGAGCGCATGAATAACTACAGCGACCTCATTGTCGAGCGGATGCGCCAAATGGGTTGGTAATCGTGAGCAACATTTTACCCACGCTGCGCCGATGATTCATGTTCCTCCTGGTCCCACACATCGGACTCCCCCGATGCGTGGGACCACGATGTGTGGGACCGCGAACTGACTACGCCGCCGACTCCACGGCCTTGTTATATGCGGGCGCGAACACTTCCCGGGCAAATTGCGAGAATGTAACTTTGCCGGTACGTTTTTGTTCGCCCTGGAACTGCCTTAATATTCTGGGGGCTGCTTCTTCCATTTCAACCAGCAGTGCTGCCATTTCCGGCGACATCCCGCCCTGGCTCATTGCGGCCTTCAACTCGTCGCCGGGGACGGTGACCACGCGGATTTTTTTCCCGATGGCCTGTCCGGCGATGCGAGCCCACTCGTCGAACGAAATCTCCTGCGGGCCCACGATATCGACCACGTGATGGCCGTCGATCGGCTGGAGCAGAAACTCTGCAGCAATTTCGGCGATATCCCGCGTGGCAATGAATGGCGCTTTCACCGACCCCGGAATCGAAGTGTAGATGCTGTCTTGTCCGATGATCGTCGGCAACGAAAGAAACACGTTTTCCATGAACTCGTTCGGGCGCAGCGAGACGATGTTCTTTCCGGCAGCGCGAAACTTCTCTTCCGTCTCGTGGAGTCCAACAATCGGCCCCGTGCCGCTCGGCAGAAATGCTCCTGCACTCGAAAGTTGAACCACATGCAGATCCGGATACTTGCGGATAACGCTGGCCCCGGCCTCGGCCATGCGGCGGGCCGTACCCAAGGGATCGTGCGACGTTATCTCCGAAGGCGTCAGCCAGAACAAGGCGTCGGCGCCACGCACCGCCTGCTCAACCACCGCGGGATCGCTGTGCTCACCGGCGATGACCTTTGCCCCGCGGCTGGCCAGATTTTTCACTTTCTCCGGATGTCGGGCGATCAGCGTGACTTCGGACTTGCGGTCAAGAAGTATGTTGGCGAGTTTGCTGCCGATTTGGCCGGTAGGAGTGGTAACTGCGATCTTCATGGGATTTGCTCCTTGCCCGTAGAAGATGTGCAGGGTTTGTCTTGCGTTTCATAAAGGCAGGTACTTACGTGGGGATGCTTCTTGGCGGCGCAAATCGACTTGAGCAGCTTCTTTGGGGGGACTTCACCCGCGAATAGCCATAAACATCGGCGACCACTCGGTCATGCGGTCCGGGCGGCAGGTTGGCAGAAAGGTTGGTGGAGGCGGCGGGAGTTGAACCCGCGTCCGAAGGTGTCACTGGCAGAGAGCCTACATACTTATTCGCGTTCACGCGTCCCACTCAAGGAACACTTTCACGCCTCGCGCTCAGAACACGACAAGAAACGCGAGCCGCTAGCCCGGGATCTCGCTTCCACGCTCGGGCCGCACGCGGAAGCCAGCCTACTGTGCGACGTCCTTTCACCGCCCGTAGGCGAAACGGTGGAGGACGGCTACTTAACTAATTAAGCAGCGTATGCCAGCTGTTGATTGGCAATTATTGGTTTTGCACGCGATTACGGGTGTGTGCACCCCGGTATGCCTCTCTACCGCAAGCATCTCCGTCGAAGCCGTGACGCCCCCATTCGGTGATGAGCGGCAGACCCTTGTTTGCCCCTGGCTTTAACGACCCGCTGAGGGTCTGGCGTGAGGCCGTGCGCAAGAGTTCTGCTGTCAAAGAGCCACTTCCAATTATGTCAATAACCAATTGGAAGTCAACGTATTAGATGGTCCCGGAGCGGGGCGGGATTCAACCCTGGCAAAGCGGCATTCCGGATACTCGTCCCTCTCCTTCAACCGGATTTCTCGATTTCAAGGAACCGCGCGCCCTGCCGCCTCATCCAACGTCCGTGCCGACCGACTGTATCCCGTTCACGGCGATTCCGCACTCGTCGCAGCTTTTCCGCGATTACCTCTATGACTTCCAGCGGGTACAGCGGTTCTATTCCTTGAATCCTCGCCAGCGTGACTGGCTCCCCAAGGTTGCCGCTGCGCTCCCCTACGACGACGAGCGACGGCAGCGCGTCGCCAATGTTCTGGAGCGGCAGAACCGCGCGTTTGGCGCCTCCGAGCAGACCCTGGCCGGCATTCAACGCCTGCGTGCCGGCGCAGCGGCGGCGGTCACCGGCCAGCAGGTGGCCCTCTTTGGCGGGCCCATGTTCTCCCTGCTGAAGGCGGTTTCAGCGGTTCGCGTGGCCGAAGAAGCGCGCGCTGGCGGCGTTGATTGCGTGCCGGTTTTCTGGCTGGCCACCGAAGACCACGATCTGGCCGAAGTCAACCACGTCACCCTGCTGACCTCGGAAGGGAAGCTGGAAAAGTTGGCGACCCCGTCCCAAGGAGCCGCCAACGCGCCCATCAGCGAGATTCGGTTTGGCTCGGAGATAGAAAGCGTTGTGGCCCGCGCCTCCGAGCTGCTCGGGGAAAGCGAAGTCACGGAGCTGATCAAGCGCGCCTACCGTCCCGGGGAGACGTTGGGCAGCGCTTTCGCGCAACTGTTTGCGCGCCTGTTTGCCGACTTCGGCGTGGTTCTGCTGGACGCTTCTGATCCTGAGCTCCACGAGATCGGGCGGCCCGTGTACCGCGCAGCGGCCATGGGCGCGGAAGAAATCGACCTCGCACTGCTTGCGCGCGGCAAGGAGCTGCGCGCGGCCGGCTACCACGAGCAGGTCAAAGTCACGCCCTCCAGTACGCTGCTGTTTCAGCAACGCAACGGCGCTCGCGAGGTGGTCCACCGGCGCAACGGCAGTTTTGTGATTGGGCGCGACCTGGTCTCACGCGAAGAGCTGCTGGCGCAGATTGCCGCCGAGCCGCAACGATTCAGCGCCAACGTCCTGCTGCGACCCGTCGTGCAGGATTTCCTGTTGCCGACCATCGCTTATAGCGGTGGGCCGGCAGAAGTGGCGTACTTTGCGCAGGCGGCGGTGGTGTATGAAGAAGTGCTGGGCCGCGTGACGCCGGTCCTGCCGCGCTTCAGCGCCACGGTGGTGGACACGCGCGCGCAACGGCTGATGACCAAATACAGAGTCACGCTCACCGACCTTTTTCATGGGCCCGAAGTCTTCCGCGAATTGCTGGCGCTCCGCACCATGCCCGGCGAGTTGGATGCCAGGTTTGTCGATGCGGAAGAGGCTGTGATCGGAGCGATGGCCGGTATCAGCGCATCGCTGCAAAGAATGGATCCGACGCTGGTGGAAGCGGCCGGACGCGCCGCCTCGAAGATGCTGTACCAGTTGCGCCGGCTGCGGAAGCGCGCCGGCAACGCGCAGCTGCACAAGAATCAAGAACTCAACCGGCACGCCGAATGGCTGAGCTCGGTGTTGTTCCCGGCCAAGAACTTGCAGGAGCGCGAAATCTCCGGTGTTTCCTTCCTCGCAAGACACGGCCGCGAACTTCTCCAGACGCTTTCCGCGGCCGCCCAGGCCGATTGCCCGGATCATCAGGTGGTTAATTTGTGATGGTAATTGGTGAGTGGTGATTCCAGCTTCGCATCCGCTACATTCCTTTTTTCTCGATTAAGCGCGCGCTCAGCACGACTCCGTCTTTGTCGTTGTGCAGCTTGATCGGAAACACCAGCACGTTCCAGGTCCAGCGCGAGGATTTCTTGGGCAAATTTGGCAGTCCGCGGAATCCGCGGTCGATGAAGGTTTCACGCGTGTCCGCCACTGTCTGGATGATCTCCCGCCAGTCTTCGCCCACGTCGGGAAACTCCTCGAACTTATTTTTGCCGATGAAGTGCTGCGGCTTTTTCTCGAAAAGCTTGGCGAAGTATTCATTGACGTACAGCCAATTGCCCTCGCGGTCCAGGACTTCCATGACCACGTCGTCACCGATCGCCTCCGAAATCCGGCGATAGTAAAAATCACGCGCGTCTACTACCACCGGCTTGCCGCGCCGCTTGGCTTCGAAGGATCGAAGCGCGCCGAGCAGGTCATCGACCGAACTGTGGCCTTTGAGGAGATGGATGTCGGCGATGCCGCCGAACTTGCGCTCCAGGGTGCCGGAAAGAATGATGATCGGAACCTGCGGGCGCTTGCTGCGGAGTGATTCGGCAACGTCGGTTCCGAACTTACCCGCGCCGAGATGATAATCGAGCACCGCGATGTCGATATCGTCCAGCTTCTGTTCGGCTTCTTCGATGGAGGATGACGTAACCACGTGATAGCCCCGCTGCCGCAGAATGGTGGAGCGCAGGACCAGGTTGTCCTCCAGATCGTCGAGCAGGAGGACGCGAATCGGTTTCACATTCTTACCGCCGACGGTGGTGAGCTCAGCCATAATCGGACCCGCCCATGATACGTGATGTGCCGGGCAGGGTAGGAGGAATGAATCGACCTACTTTTCGATGTCTTCCGGAGCGGGAGCGCCGGCCGTCCGACCCGCGGCGCGAATGGCGCGTGAGATTTCCGGCAGCTTGTTGAACACCGCGACACAACGCAGCCACTGCCGGTTGTCGATCGCGGGATAGCCGCTCACCGTCGCTCCCGGTTCAACATCGTTGGGAATGCCGCTCTGGGCTGTGGCCACAACGCCGTCGCCGAGTCTGCAATGGCCGGCCACGCCCACCTGCCCGGCGAGGATCACGTTGTTTCCCACCACGGTCGATCCGGCAAGACCAACCTGCGAACACAGGAGGGTGTTTTCGCCGACTTCGGAAGCATGGCCGACCTGCACCAAATTGTCGATCTTGGCGCCGCGCCGGATGCGCGTTTCGCCCACGCTGGCCCGATCGACGCAGGCGTTCGCCTGGACTTCGACATCGTCTTCCAGGACGGCAGGGCCCGACTGCACGATCTTTCTCCAACGCCCTTCGCCGGTCTTTGCGAATCCAAAGCCATCGCCGCCGACGACCGCGCCATTTTGCAAAACGACGTTATTTCCCAACACGCAGTATTCGCGAACCACCGCGTGCGCGTGGGCAAAGAAGCGGTCCCCGATATGCGCGCCGCGATAGATCACCACGTGCGGCAGCAGCACGCAGCTGTCGCCGATGACCACGTCTTCATCCACCACGACATAAGGCCCGACCGAGCCATGCTTTCCGATCCTGGCCGAGGGATGAACCAGCGCCGTGGAATGAACCCCGATCGGATAGCGCGGCGGATGATAGAAGAGCTCGATTGCTTCCGCGAATGCCAGGTAAGGATTTCCGGAGCGCAACGTGGGGGTGGCGAGCGACGGAAAGTCGTTGCTGACAATGACGGCCGAGGCGCGCGTGGTCCGGGCGGCGGCTGCGTACTTCGGATTGGCGACGAACGTCAGTTGTCCCGGACCCGCTTCCTCGATGCCCGCGACGCTGGTAATTTCCAGGTCGTCACCGTCGAGGCGAGCGCCCACTGTGGCTGCAATCTTGGAAAGTTTCATAGAGACATTGCGTAGTGTAACTGCTCGCTGGCACACCGGCCAAAAAAGCAGTTACTCGGTAAACATCGGAACCTGGCGGGTGTCCGTCGCCGCCGCAGCGCGTCGCTTCCCGGCTGCACCGCCGATGACCGCCAGCACCGTCAGTTGTGCCAACGCGGTTCGCGGAACGAAGATACGTTGCGTGTTGGAGCGCGTCTCGGGAGGATTGATGAGGTAGCCGTCCGCGCCCATCAGCGTCAGGTCGTTGGGCATCATGCCTTCGAGTACCTCGTTGTCGCGGAAGCGGAGACGCACCCACAGACCCTCGGTGCGCGGGCGGGTCGTAAAAGTCTTGCGCAGGGAATCGGGCTCGCCGAATTCGCGCACGAAGTAGATGCCCTTGATGTCTTTCAGATCGATGCTGACGACGTTTCCCGACGTGTTCAGCAGCTCAACTTTGCCGGCGGCAATAAAGTCGGTCGGCGACACGAACCCGTTCAGGGTGTCGCGGTTGAGTTTGCGGACAACGACCTTCTTGTGCGTGGAAGGCATGTTTACTGGCGGCTGAAATGTCCGTCCAACGCCAGCCGGAAGTTCATTCTCGCACTTTTTTCGCCGTCGGAAACGCAGGAAGCAGGGAAGGGTAGCCAAAGCGGTCAACCTTGTGTTATTGTCGGTGGTTCGCGGCGGCGTAGCTGCGCACTTAAGTTCCATATAGAGAGTTACTTACAAGCAAAAAGCCGGCCCCAGGAGTGCTTTATCAGCAGCTCGGTGGCGGCGGGCACAGGTCGTCACTTCGTAGAGTGACGCCGCCGGAGGCGCGTCGGGAGTCGCGCCGGCCGGACGATCCAAGAGCAAGATGGCCGATTACATCTACACCATGGAGACCCGGCTCACGCCGGAGCAACAGCGAGCCGTGAGCCTGGTTCAGGACGTCGCGCGCGCTCAGGAAATGAACCTTTACCTGACCGGCGGGACCATCCGCGACATCATCTCAGGGTTTCTCATTCGCGATATCGATCTCACCGTGCAGGGGAATCCTCTGCGGTTGCAGAAGGACTTGGAAAAAGCCGGCGTGATGGTCGAGGGCGTGGACGACGATACCAAGACGCTATACGTGCTTTTTCCCGGCAACGTGCGCGGCGAGATCGGCATGACCCACTCGGCTGCGTACGACAAACCCGGCAAGCCGCCGCGGATTACACCAGCCACCACTAACGAAGATTTGCGGCGCCGCGATTTCACCGTCAATGCCATGGCGTTGTCGCTTAACCCCGGCTCGCGCGGACTTTTGCTCGATCCCTTCAATGGCGTGGCCGACATCGAAGCCAAGGTCATCCGCATCCTGCACAACTACGCGTTCCTGGAGGAGCCGTCGCGCCTGATTCGCGCCACCCGATTTGCCCACCGCTTTCACTGGCCGTTGGAAGAACGGACGCAGGCCAGGTACGACGCTGCCAAAGAAGGTAATTACATCGACAACGTCACCGACCGCGCCATCGCGCAGGAAACCGAATCGCTCGCGTATGAAGAAGATCCCCTGCACATCATGCGCGCGCTGGAAAAAGAGAATTGGCTGAAAGTGTTGAACCCGCGCTGGTCGGTGGCCAAGGTGGACAGCGCGGGGCTTTCACAGCTGCTCAAGACGCGGCAGCAGATGCAGGAATTCGGATACAACGTCGACATGGCCCCGGCGGTAATGTACTTCCTCACCCGGCGGCTGAGCGATTCTGACATCCGCGACATGCAGAAGCTTAACCCGCGGCGCCAATTCGTGGAATCGTGGCGTAATCTCGAGGAGGACGCCAAGAAACTGGCCAAGCGTCTGACCGGCAAAGAGGCAGCCACGCCTTCTCGTACTTGGAATTTGCTGTCGGAGGCAAAGCCGGAGACCATCCTGTTCCTCGATGCCACCTCACGCCAGCAATCGGTGTCACAGAAGCTGAAAAATTTCTTCGGCAAGTGGCGGCAAGTCCGGCAGAAGCTGCCGTTACCGGAAATGGCGGAACTGCACATCACGCCCCAGTTGCCGGCGTATCCAAAGATCGAACAGGAAGCTTTCTTGCTGCTGCTCGATGGCAAGCTGCGTTCGCGTACCGAAATCTTGAAGTTCCTGAAACCTTACGCACCGCCGCCTCCGCCCCCGCCTCCACCTCCGAAGAAAGGAAAAGGCGCCAAGGCCGAACCGGCGCCGGCTGCTGCGTCCGCTGTACCCGCAAAGAAAGGGAAAGGGAAAGGCAAAGCGGCGATGGCGAATGTCGAGGTGCCCGCCGCGAAGGTCGAGAAGCCTTCCGAGAAGCCACCTGTTAAAGCCGCGAAACCCGCGCCCAAGCCGGCCAAGGCTAAACCCGCGCCGGCAAAGAAACCAAAAAAGCGGAAGCGATAGTAGCCCTCAGTGCGTTCCTCTAGTTCGGCGGCCGCTGCGTCGTCGTAGTGGTCGTCGTTGACGCAGCCCCATTCGGCGTCGTCGTCTGGGTTGTGGTGGTCGTCTTGTGATGGTGCTTTCTGCGGTGGTGCTTTCTCCTGTGATGCTTCACGGGTGTCGTGGTCGTGGCCGTCGAGTTCGCGCTCGGAGTGGTGGTCTGGGTGGTGGTAGTTGTGCTCTGTGAAGTGGTGGCCGTTTGGCCGAACACAAACCCGCTCACCGCCAACGAGAGTACAAGTGCAGCTAAGGTTTTCACCATGATGCCCCTCAGTTGTAGCGGAATTTTCCAGATTAGATGCGACGAAAATGCGCCGGCGCTGCATGGAGTTGCAGCGGCTCCTGAGTAGCCGGCCGGGTTCTCTGAAGCCTCGAAATCCACAGTCCCGCTGATTTCCACACGCTCCCGGTCCTTCCCATCACGGCTACATCACCATAAAATTGAATGTAGCCCCATGTCTGACTTCGTCCACCTGCACCTGCACACCGACTACTCCCTTCTCGATGGGGCCTGCGACATTGACAAGCTGGTAGCGCGCGTCAAGGAACTCGGAATGCCCGCCGTCGCCGTCACCGACCACGGCAATATATTTGGCGCTTTCAACTTCTTTCACGCCGCTAAGAACGCCGGGGTCAAGCCGATCATCGGCTGCGAACTGTACGTCTGCAAGAAGGATGACCACAACACCAGCCGCATGGCCCCGGACGGCGATACCTACAATCACCTGCTGGTGCTGGCAGAAAATGACGAAGGCTATCGCAACCTGGTCAAGATCACGAGCGAGGCGTCTCTGCACGGGTTCTACTACAAGCCCCGCATCTCGAAACGCTTCCTGGCCGAGCATTCGCGCGGCCTGGTCGGGCTATCCGGGTGCCTGAAGGGCGAAATTGCCGAGCGCCTGATGGAAGCAAAGTACGACGCCGCGCAAAAGGCTGCCGGACAGTTCGCCGACATTTTCGGCAAAAAGAATTTTTACCTCGAGATCCAGAACCAGGGCCTGGAACAGGAGCAGACCATCAATCCTGCGCTGCACAAACTGGCGCGCGAACTCGATCTGCCGCTAGTCGCCACCAACGACAGTCATTACCTCTGCGAGGACGACTGGCACGCCCAGGACGTGATGGTCTGCATCCAGACCGGCAAGTACATCCAGGACACCAACCGGATGAAATTCCAAACGCGGCATTTCTACGTCAAGAGTTATGACGAGATGCTGCGCATGTTCAACGATGCGCCGGAGGTGCTGCGGCGCACGCTGGACATTGCCGAGCGCTGCAATCTGAAGCTGGAGAAGATCCGCAATCCATTTCCCCATTTCGAGGTTCCGCCCGGCTTCACGCTCGACAGCTATTTCGAACATGTGGCGCGCGAAGGATTCGCGCGGCGGCTGAACACGATCCGCGAACTCGAGCGCCAGAGGCGGGTGAAGCATTCCATCAGCGATTACGAGCAACGCCTGGCGCGCGAGATCGACATAATCCGGCAGATGCAGTTTTCGGGTTATTTCCTGATCGTGTGGGATTTCATCCGCTGGGCCAAGGAGCGCGGAATCCCGGTGGGGCCGGGGCGCGGCTCCGCTGCCGGCTCGCTGGTCTCCTACGCAATGGGGATCACCGACCTCGACCCGCTGCAACATGAACTGCTGTTTGAGCGCTTCCTGAACCCGGAACGCGTTTCCATGCCCGACATTGACGTCGATTTCTGCATGAACCGGCGCGGCGAGGTCATTCATTACGTGACCGAGAAATACGGCCGCGACAACGTCGCCCAGATCATCACCTTCGGCACCATGATGGCGAAGGCGGCCATCAAGGACGTTGGCCGCGCCATGCAGATTCCCTACGCCGACGTGGACCGCATCGCCAAGATGGTTCCTGCCACGCTCAATATCACGCTGGACAAAGCGCTGGAAGACTCGCCGCCCCTGCAGGCCGCCTACGAGAGCGAAAGCCAGACGAAGGAGTTGATTGACACCGCCAAGCGGCTGGAGGGCCTGGTGCGCAACGCCGGAGTGCATGCGGCGGGCGTGGTCATCTCGCCGCAACCGCTGATTGATCTGGTTCCGCTGCACCGCACCAAGAACGACGAAATCGTGACCGCCTTCGACATGAAGGCGATCGAGAAGATGGGCCTGTTGAAGATGGACTTCCTCGGGCTCACCACGCTGACCATCCTTGATGACGCTCTTAAACTGGTGAAGCAGACGCGCGGCGAAGAACTCGACTGGAACAAGATCGCCCTCGATGACGCGCCAACCTACGAGAAGGTCTTTCACAGCGGACTGACCAGCGGCGTTTTCCAGTTTGAATCGCATGGCATGCGCGACGTCTTACGGCGCTACAAGCCGAGCACTGTCGAGGATCTCACGGCCTTGAACGCGTTGTACCGTCCCGGACCGATCCAGGGCGGAATGATCGACGACTTCATCGAGCGCAAGTGGGGCCGGAGAAAGATCGAATACGAACTGCCGGAGCTGGAGCCTATCCTGCGCGAAACCCTCGGGGTGATCGTGTACCAGGAACAGGTGATGCAGATTGCGAACCGCCTTGCCGGCTACTCGCTGGGCGAAGCCGACCTGCTGCGCCGTGCCATGGGCAAGAAGAAGGCGGAAGAGATGGCGGCGCAGCGCGAACGGTTCATGCGGGGCGCGGCCGCGCACGGGATTCCGGCGCGCAAGGCGGAGAAGATTTTCGACCTGATGGAGCAGTTTGCCGGGTACGGCTTCAACAAGTCGCATTCCGCCGCGTATGCGCTGCTGGCGTATCAGACCGCTTACCTGAAGACTCACTATCCGGTGGAGTTCATGGCAGCGCTGTTGACGTCGCTGACCGGGAGTACCGACGACGTCGTGAAGTACATAAACGAGTGCCGCGAAATGGGCATTCCCGTCGAGCCGCCGGACATCAACGTCAGCGACGCGAACTTTACGCCCCATGGCAATGCCATCCGCTTCGGCCTGGCGGCGATTAAGAACGTCGGCGGAAATGCGATTGACTCCATCGTCGCAGCCCGCAAGAAGCTGGGCCAGCTCCGCTCATTTTTCGAATTCTGCGAAAACGTGGACTTGCGGCTGCTGAATAAGCGGGTCGTTGAATCGCTGATCAAGAGCGGCGCCATGGATTCGCTGGGTCGGCGCAAGCAGCTGTTCGACAATGTGGACAAGGCGATGGAGCGCGGCCAAAAGGCGCAACGCGACATCGAGGCTGGGCAGCACGGCCTTTTCGGGGTCTTCGATGAACCGCAGGAACAGGCGCCGAAGTCGGAATATCTCGATGGCGCCGAGTGGGACGAGCACCAGCGCCTCGCCGCAGAAAAAGAGATTCTCGGTTTCTTCATCACCGGTCATCCCCTCCAGAAATACGAATCGAAGCTGGAGGATTTCGGCGCGCTCTCGACCCAGGAAATCTGCGCTCTCAAGCAGAGCACCGGCAAGGACGAAATCTACTCTGCCGGAATCATCACCAACCTCCGGGTAGCGAAATCGCGCAAGGGCGATCTGTACGCGCAAGGCGTCCTGGAAGATATGCTCGGGACCGTCGACCTGATCGTATTTCCCGAGGCGTACCGCCGTTTGCAGGACAAGGTCAAACTCGAAGTCCCGGTACTGATCAAGGGCGGGGTGCGCGTCGAGGAAGGCTCCAATCCCAAGCTGCTGGTCGGGGAAATCGAGCCGCTGGAGCAGGCGAAGCCGCGCTTGCCGCGCGCCATACGCATCCGTCTTCCATTGGAGAGCGCCACTCTGGACACCGTGGACGGTCTGCACGCCCACTGCGTTTCCCATCCCGGGGAAGCCAAGGTTTTATTTGATGTGGAACGCGCCGGCGACTTCATGGTCATCATGGAGCCGGAGGGCTATAATGTGCAGCCGGACCGGGCGTTCATTGCGCGTGTCGAAGAGCTGTGCGGGCGCGGCAGCGTGCGCGTAGTGGAATAGACACAAACTTTTTTATCGTAAAGGATTCATCTTGGCCCAACCTGGCGTATCGCTGATCTACGAGCTGGTGAACCGGGAATTGGAATCGGTCCGGGACGCCGCGGGAAACGGAAAGCTGATGGACTCGGCCGATCAGGCAAAGCAGGACCTCGAAAATATCGAGCAGCAAATCCGGCACCTGGAAGACATTGCCGGCGAAAACCAGGAGGCGCGCAAACAGCTGCAGGCCCTGCACGGCCAGGTGGACGCCCTTCGCCGGCAAATGACCCGCTCTGGACCCTGGCAGAAGACCGAACTCGCGCGCCACCCGCAGCGGCCTTATACCCTCGACTACATCGAGCGCGTTTTCACCGACTGGAGCGAGATTCACGGCGACCGCGGATTCTCCGATGACCCCGCCATCGTTGCCGGAATGGCGCGCTTCAACGGCCAGGAAGTTGTCGTTATCGGGACCCAGAAAGGCCGGGACGCCAAGCAGCGCGTCTACCGGAATTTCGGCATGCCCAATCCCGAAGGCTACCGCAAGGCGCTGCGCGTGATGCGAATCGCCGAGAAATTTCACCGGCCGGTTTTCACCCTGGTCGACACGCCGGGCGCTTACCCCGGCCTGGGCGCCGAGGAACGCGGCCAGGCGGAGGCGATTGCCCGCAATTTGCGCGAGATGTCGCGCCTGAAGGTTCCGATCATCACCGTGATTACAGGTGAAGGTGGCAGCGGGGGCGCGCTCGCCATTGCCGTGGCCGACCGCGTGCTGATGATGGAGAACTCCATCTATTCCGTGATTTCTCCCGAGGGCTGTGCGTCCATCATGTGGCGGGATGCCAGCAAGCGGGAACTGGCCGCCGAAGCGATGCGCATCACCGCCGGCGACCTCAGCGAATTTCACTGTGTTGACGACCTTGTTCCTGAACCGGCGGGCGGAGCGCAGAACGACTGGGACGCTGCCGGACGCATGCTGGGCGAATCTCTGCAAAAGCACCTGGGAGAGCTCCAGGCAAAGCCCTTGCAGCAACTGCTGGCCGATCGTTACAAGAAGTTTCGCAACATCGCCCAATTTTTCACCGAATAGTCAACTACATCGTTTTGCGATATTATTCGACTCGGGCATGGTTGGCGCAGCATCTTCAATAGGGTAACCCTCGCAACGGCGCCCGGAGTGCCGTATAATTTTGTAATCACTCTTCCCGGCAATCATCTTAGATATCGAGACAAGGATGGCTATGGCTACGACTGAAATTGGCGCGCAGGAGCTTTCCCAGCGCCTGGAACGGAAGCGGATCGTCAACGATTTCTCCCTCCAGGTTGCCACCGTGAACGGCTCCGGTTCGCAATCGGCCAATACCGTTTTATTACGCACTATTTTTCAGATGGGAGTCCCGGTTTCCGGAAAGAATCTTTTTCCTTCCAACATTGCCGGGCTGCCCACCTGGTACACAATCCGCGCCAGCAAAGACGGCTACATCGCGCGCAAAAAGGAGATCGATTTCCTGGTCGCCATGAATGCGGAAACGGCGGAAGAAGATGTAAAGTCGCTTGCCCCCGGCGCGGCCGTACTCTATGACGAACCGCTGGGACTCGGTTCCTTGCGCCAGGATTTGACCTTCTATTCCGTGCCCTTCGACAAGCTGGTTGCGCCCGTCTGTCCGGAAGCCAAGCTGCGCAAGCTGGTCAAGAACATGGTGTACGTCGGCGTGGTCGCGCGTCTGCTGAACCTTGATGCAGCGGAGATGGAGAAGGCCATCCGCAAGCAATTCGGACGCAAGGTAAAAGCCGCCGACCTGAACGTCAACGCGGCCAAGGCCGGCTATGACTACGCGGTCGCGTCCCTGACCAAGGCTGATCCTTTTTCTATCGAGCGCATGGACAAGACCGCCGGCAAGATCATCATCGACGGTAACTCCGCCGGCGCTCTCGGTTCCATGTTCGCCGGGGTCACAGTGGTGACCTGGTACCCGATCACGCCCTCATCCTCGCTCGTTGAAACCCTTATTGATTACATGAAGACATACCGGATTGGCAAAGACGGCAAAGCGACTTTTGCGATCGTCCAAGCCGAAGACGAGCTCGCTGCCATCGGTATGGTCCTGGGCGCGGCCTGGGCTGGAGCGCGCTCCATGACCTCCACCTCCGGTCCTGGCATTTCGCTGATGGCTGAGTTCGCCGGGCTAGGCTACTACGTTGAAGTGCCGGCCGTGATCTGGGACATCCAGCGGGTCGGCCCATCCACCGGCCTGCCGACCCGCACCGCGCAGGGCGACGTCCTTTCCACAGCGTTTCTCTCCCACGGCGATACCAGGCATATCCTGCTGTTTCCCGGTTCCGTGGCCGAGTGCTTCACCATGGCGGGCGAGGCGTTTGACCTGGCCGAGCAGTTTCAAACCCCGGTTTTCGTTTTGTCCGATCTCGACCTTGGCATGAACAACTGGATGTCGGAGCCCTTCCAGTATCCTGAAAAGCCGATCAACCGCGGCAAGGTCCTGACCCAGGAAGACCTCCAGCGTCTCGGCAGCTTTGCCCGTTATAAGGACGTGGACGGCGATGGCATCGGCTATCGCACCTTGCCCGGCACGGAACATCCGGCAGCAGCTTACTTCGCCCGCGGCAGCGGTCACAACGAGCAGTCGCAGTACAGCGAGCGTCCCAGCGATTACACCAACAACATGGAGCGGTTAAACCGCAAGTTCGAAACCGCGCGTTCGCACGTGCCCAAGCCGGAAATGGTGCAGAACGGCAAATCGAAAGTCGGCATCATCGGCTACGGGACGTCGCACTGGGCGCTGGTCGAGAGCCGCGACCAGATGACGAAGGAATACGGCGTCGAGACTGACTATCTGCGAGTCCGCGCCTATCCTTTCAATCGCGACGTGCACGAGTTTGTTGCCTCGCACGACCGCGTTTACGTCATCGATCAGAACCGTGACGGCCAGATGCTGTCGCTTTTGAAACTCGATCTGGATGCCGGCCAGTTGACCAAGCTGCGCAGCGTGCGCCACTACAACGGGTTGCCGATTGACGCCCGTTCCGTAACCGACGAGATCATCTCGCAGGAGGGCCGATAAATGGCGACCACACCGACTTCCACGCCGCCGCCCAAGACCAACCGCATCGGGCTCACGGTGATTGATTACCGCGGCGGCAAGACAACGCTCTGCGCCGGCTGTGGACACAACGCCATCTCGGAGCGCGTCATTGATGCCATGTACGAGATGGGCGTGCAGCCGGAACGCCTGATCAAGCCTTCCGGCATCGGCTGCTCCTCCAAGAGTCCGGCGTATTTCATGAGCCGTTCGCACAGCTTCAATGCGGTTCACGGGCGCATGCCGTCGGTGGCCACGGGCGCGCTGCTGGCCAATCACAAGCTCATGGCGCTCGGCGTCAGCGGCGACGGCGACACCGCTTCCATCGGCATCGGGCAGTTCGTGCACATGATGCGGCGCAATCTGCCGATGATTTACATTATCGAGGACAACGGCGTCTACGGCCTGACCAAGGGCCAATTTTCCGCCACCGCCGATATCGGCTCGAAGCTCAAGACCGGCGTCATCAACGACCTTCCGCCCATCGATACCTGCTCGCTGGCGATCATGCTGGGCGCTACCTACGTGGGCCGCTCATTTTCCGGCGATAAGAAGCAGTTGCTCGCCATGTTGAAGGCGGCCATCGCGCACAACGGCACTGCCATGCTGGACGTCATTTCGCCCTGCGTGACCTTCAATGACCACGAAGGCTCGACCAAGTCGTACAAGTTCACCAAGGACCACGACGAGCCCTTGCAGGAAGTCAGCTTCGTGCCCGCCTTCGAGGATATCGACGTGGAGTACGGAGAGGGAACTACCGTGGACGTGAGCATGCACGATGGTTCGCGCCTGCGCCTGCGGAAAATCGAGCAGGAATACGATCCCACCAACAAGTCGGAAGCGCTGAAGCGGCTCGCCGAGGCCCATGACAAAGGCGAGATTCTGACCGGCGTGTTCTACGTCAACCCCAAGGCGCCCACTTTTCTGGAATTGCTGAACCTCACCGAAGCGCCGCTGGCGACCTTGCCGGAAGCGGTGGTGCGTCCCTCTCGCCAGGTGCTGGAGGAGTGCATGGAAGAGCTGCGATAGGCGGAGTCAGCTGTCGGTAGTTAGGAGTTAGCAGCTGGAAAAGCCCCGCCGTCCGGGGCTTTTTCCTATTCTTTCCACTCCTAACTCCTGACTACTTCTTCCGGGTAGGCTTCTCGCAGCCGGCGTCCCGGTCCAGCAGTGCGCTGCCGCTTGCCTCGCCGCTGTGCTCCGCGTTCCCGCCCGGTTCAGGGTAGTCGCTGTCGCTCGCCTTGATGTTGGGGTTCTGGTTGCGGTGGGGAAGTTGTCCTTGCAGAGAAGTGTTCGTTTCCTGCGATGGCGCGTCCTGCTCGACAGCGCCCTTGTTCAGATCAGCATCGTGGCGTTGTGTCATAAGTCCTCGACGTGGCAGATGCCTGGCAGCGCTTGCGAGTTGCGAGTCGGAGAAACGTCTCTGGTGCCGGCGCGCGTCGCCGATCCACCGATCATTGCCCGTCCCGGAGCCGCCGAAACTTTCAATTCCAGATCGGGTTCTCAGGAGGGAAGGCTTTGCAAGAAGTCTCAGCGGACATTCCAGGGCCGGAAGCCAGACCGGTCCCTGGAGGTTCGCTCCTAGGCATACGTGATGTGCGCATGAGTCCGGCTTGGGGCCGGACGCAGACGGGCTTTCGGACCTCCCCGGCCGGAAGCCCTTCTTCTTTGGAGTTGGTAGTCAGGAGTTAGTAGTTAGGGGCGCGGTGCTCAGAATCACTTTCCGGAACGCGCAGAACTCGTACAATTCACCGCATGAGCAGCCCCGGCCCGCTGTATCGTCCTTACGAGAAATTAATCAAGATCTCGATCATGGACCGGGAATTCGAAGTCCCCGAGGGCAACATGATGCTGCGCGCCATGCAGTACCTGGCGCCGGAAGGCATCTCCTACGGGCGGTTTTGCTGGAACGAGGACTGCCAGTATTGCCGCGTCGTCTACGATATGGGCGAGGGCACGCAAGCGCGTACCGCCATTTCCTGCAAGCTGATGGTGAAGGAAGGAATGCGCGTCATCGAGATGGCGCAGGAGATCCGCTATTGCCTGCGGAGCTTGAAGTTGTGAGTTGTTGGTTTTGAGTTGCGGTCTTAATATCGACTGCCAGCAACTGAGAACTCGCAACTCGGAACCCACAACCCACAACCCGGCTTACTCCCCGGGCCGGCGGGCGGGCCGCTGCGCGCTCGGCTTGCTTCCCAGCGATGCCAGCCGCTTTCGTGCCTGATCGGCTTCCAACGATCGCGGATAGCGCTGGATCAGGCTGTTTAACTCACGCATCCCATCGTTGCGGCGTCCCAGCTCCAGCAGCGCAAAACCCTTCTTGAGTTGCGCCGCGGGCGCCTTGTTTCCGCCCGGATACTGCTCCAGCACCTTGTCGTATTCCTTGACCGCTTGCTCGTAGTTACCCTGGCGATAGGCAAGGTCCGCGATGTAGAACTGCGCGTTTCCAGCCAGGTCGGTGTTCGGGTAAAACTTCAAGTAGTCCGCAAATTCCTGCGAAGCCAGGTCGTACTTGGCGCCGTTGTAGTCACGCAGGGCATTGTTATAGAGCACGTCAGGCGGGGGCGCTTGTTGCTGCTGTTGCGCCTGGCCTGCGGGGGGCGTCGCGCCGGCCGGGAGCGTCGTCTGGGCGTTCTGCATGGCGTCGAGTTGGTTAGCGATCTTGCCCATCCGCGCCTTGAGTTCGTCGACCGAGTCGTTCAATGCCTGGATCTGGCCGGAGAGCTGGTCCACACGCGTTCCGCCATCGGACTGCTGTTGCTTGATGGTGCGTTGCAGGTCGGCCATGCCGGCATTGATCTGGTTCATCTTGTCGGTCGTGCCTTCGACAAGCTGGCGCATTACGCCCATGCGCTCATCGAAGGACTGCTGCATTCTTAACATCTGGTCCTGCAGTGCCTGCACCTGCGTCTGCAGCTGGATGATTTCCTTGCTGACCGGAAACGCGGGCGTGGCGGCGGCTAGCAATGCGAGAGGCAACAAGAATTTCAATGTTTTCATAGAACTGTCTCAGCGTGCTGCTCTGTTCGATGCGGAAAATATCCTTGTGGGTTCCTGGTCCCTGGCAGTTGGCCAATCGTGATTTTCGAACCCTGCGCGGACACAGGTGTTCTGCCTGTGTCCGCGCCTCCGAAGAGCCCGTGACCCGCAGCTATTTCGCGTAAACGAAGTGGCCGCGGCGGTTCTGTTGCCAGCACTGCTCGTTCGACTCCGTGCAGAACGGCTTTTCCTTGCCGTAGCTGATGGTGCGGATGCGGTCCGCTCCCACTCCGGCCTGGACCAGGGCGTTCTTCACCGCATTGGCGCGGTTATCGCCGAGCGCAAGGTTGTACTCCGTGGAACCGCGCTCGTCGCAGTGTCCCTCGATGGTGAAATGCATCGTGGGATGCTGGCTCAGGAATTGAGCGTCGGCTTGCAGCGCCGCTTGCTGGTCCGGTCGCACGTCGTACTTGTCGTAGTCAAAGAATACGTCCTTGACGCTGCGGCTGAACAACTCCTCATCCGTGGCGGAGGGCGGCGGAGTGGGCGGTGCCGGCGGCGGGGTTACGGTTACGCGCGCCGTTGCCTCCTGCGTCCCGCCGGCTCCCTTGGCCACAAGCCGGTAGGTTGTCGATTGCGCTGGGCTTACCTTCTGGCTGCCGCTGGCTTCCACCTTCGTGCCATCGAGCGTAACGTCGGTCGCGTCTTGCGTCTGCCACGTCAGCGTGCTGGATTGTCCCGGCTGGATGGTGTCGGGGTTGGCGCTCAGCGTAGCCGTGGGCGCTGCCGGCGGAGGCGGTGGCGGTGGCGGCGGCGGAGCCACTTTCTTCTTGCAGCCGCCCAGCGTCAACACACTTCCGAGAAGAATCATGAGAAATAACCACTTCAGCCTGTCTTGCTTCACCTGTCTCCTCCCATTTCAACCAAGTGAAAAACTTAGAAGCGGCGCCGATTCTCGCGCGCTGTTTTCCTGCCGCTTGAACTCAACAATGTACACCCGGGATTGCAAGAATGTTGCGTCCCGAACCACACTACATACGGCCCCATGATTGTTCCCAATTTGAATTCACTTCCAACTCCAATTCGGTTGGGTATTGCTGCCGGAAGCGGTCAATGGATGCTGCTGCGTCCCGTCGGCCAGCATGCTCCAGATCTGGTCCCCTCCGGCACGGTTCGACTGAAACACCAGGTGGCGTCCGTCCGGCGACCACGACGGAAAGTCATTGCGTCCCGCCTCATGCGTTAATTGCACAATCTGCTTGCTGGCGATGTCCATGATGTAAATGTCCTGCGCGCCCGGCAAGCCCGGCCCGTAATGCCGGATCCATGCGAAAGCGAGAAACTGACCATTCGGCGACCAGGAGGGCGACACCGCATAGCCCTGATCGGTCATGCGCTGCGGGTTAGTGCCGTCGGCCTCCATGGTGTAAATCTGCGGCAGGCCGGTGCGTCCGCTGACCCATGCAATCTGCGCTCCCGACTTGGGATTCCATACCGGCGAAACATCGGGACCCTTAAAGGACGTCACGCGCCGCAGATGGCCGCCATCGTTGTCGCAGATAAAAATCTCCGGGTCCCCGGTACGCGATGAAGAGAATGCGATCTGCTTTCCGTCGGGCGACCACGCCGGTGACAGGTTGGTCCCGCCGAAATGCGGAAAGGTAACCATGCGGCCCAGTTCCAGCGAGTACATGGAGATGTTCCAACCGCCCCCGGCCATGGCGCTGAAGGCAACGCGAGACCCATCCGGCGAGATGCGCGGCGACAGCGCAATCGAGCCCAGGTGAGTCAACTGCCGCTGGTTCGCCCCGTCATAATCCATCTCCCAGATTTCCTTCTTCCCGCTGCGCGTGCTCACATAAACAATTTTGGTTTCCGCGATGCCCTGGATGCCGCCGCCGAGACGGAAAATGATCTCGTTCGCGAAGCGGTGGGCGATGATGCGTGCGTTTTCCTCGGTCGCTTTCTCCCGGTACTGTTTCCCCAGCACTTGCGGTGACTGCGAGTTCTTGACGTCGTAAAGCCAGCCCAGCACCACCACGTCGCCGGTGGAGGCGTTCAGGTTGCCGAAGGCGAGCATCCCGGCGTTGGTCGGCGGATTTGCCCATGCATCCAGCTTCACTTCCTCCGGCGAGCCCGGCACCTGGAGCGGGTAGAAGCTCTTCGAGACCAGCTCAAAAATGCCGGCCTGTGCCAGATCATTCCACAGCGTGAAGTTGAAGGCAGTCAGCAATTGGCCGCTGGTGGGATCGGCGGAAGTCTGCTTGAAATCCGCGACTGCAACCCGGACCTTTTCCACGCCCAGCCCGGTGCCGGTGCGGATCCAATCTGTCTGAGCGAAAACAGGCGAGGCGAAGAGTACGGCGACAAGGAATAGAAGGACACGTTTCATTATGTTGGCCAAGATATCGTATTCCGACCTATCGGAAGGTCAATCGGTTTTTTACCGCATTTATGGAGGTCAGCGCCGGTAATCGAACCAGAACTCGACCGAAACCCGGTTCCCGGCGTACTCGTTGGGCAAAGGGCCGAAAGAATCGATGCGTTGCAGCGCGCGCACCGCCGACTGGTCCAGCGAAGGCACGCCGCTGGACTGCTCAACCTGCACGTTGGACGGCTGCCCGTTGCGCGTTATGTCGAACGTGATGTAAACCCGGCGCGCGTCGCGGATATTCGGATCAATCTCGTACTTCAGCCAGTTTTCCGACACCTTTTGCCGAACCACGTTTACGTACCACGCATACTTTGAGCCGAAGTCTCCGCCGCCGCCATTGAAACCGAAGCCGCCCTTGGCATTGCCCGCGCTAAATACCCCATACGGTCCGCTGACCGGGCCCCCTTGTCCGAAGGGAACCACATTGCTGACTTCTTCTTCCGCACGCGGTTTCGGCTGGGTTGAGGCCTGCGGTTTGCGCTCCGGGCGCCGCTTCGTGTCTTTCTCCGGGATCGGGATCGCCTCCGGCGCCGGTTCCTCTTTCACCTTGGGAAGCGATTGGGAGAGTCCCTTCGACTCATTGGCGACGATGTTCTGTGACTTCGGCGCGGTGTTCGGCAAGGGAATCGTGCTGACCAGGGTAGCGCTCATGGCGCCGCCGGAACCGGCTCCGCCCCAGGATTCCCCGCTGTACCGTCCGACAATCACGGCGTAGAGGAGAATGCCGCCGAACAGGAACCCGTGCAGTCCCGCCGACCAGGCCAGGGGCCGCTGCCACTCCTCGCGCTCGGTATAGATTTCAGCGCTTGCCGGCATTGGGGTTCAGGGGTTGGGTGACGATGCTGACGTTGGTGATTCCCGCCTGCTTCACCGCATCCATCACCGTGGCAAATGCGCCGAAGGGGACGTTTTCGTCGGCGCGGAGGAAAATCGATTGCCGCTGCGGATCGCGCACCTTGCGGCGCAATGTGTCCGCAATCTGGTTCACGTTGATCGGATCGTTGCCCAGGAAGACACGCTGCTGGCGGTCAATGCTGATGACCACTCGCTCCTCCGTGATTTCCTTGACCGTCTTGGTCTTGGGAACGTCCACTTCGATTCCCGACTGCAGGATAGGGGCCGTCAGCATAAAGATGATCAACAGCACCAGCACCACGTCCACCAGCGGCGTGATGTTGATGTCGGCCAGCGACGACCGCGTGCGCCCATTGGAATCGGTGAACGCCATTACCGCAACTCCGGTTCCACCGTGGCGCGGCGCGGAGGCTCGACGCCGACTCGCTCCACCACATTCATCATTTCCAGGGAGAAGTCGTCCATGCGCTTGCCGAACTCCCGAATGTCATTGCCGAAAAGGTTGTAGGCGATCAAGGCCGGAATCGCCGCGAACAGGCCGGCAGCAGTGGTGATCAGCGCTTCGGAAATTCCGGGTGCGACAGCGCGCAGCGTGGCTGCTCCGGCAGTACCCAGACCATGGAAAGCGTCAATAATGCCCCACACCGTTCCGAATAATCCGATGAACGGCGTGGCCGCTGCGGTGATGGCCAGCCACGGCAGCCGGCGTTCTAGCCGCGTCAACTCCTCCGAGGAAGCAATCTGCATTGCTCTTTGGACGGACGCCGGATTTCCGCGCGAGCGCTTGTATTCCTCGTATCCGCCTTCGAACACGGAAATCAGCGGGCTGGGCTTGAACTGCTCCGCCACCGCCGCGATGTCCTGGAAGCGCTGCGCCCGGCGGAACGCGCGCAGGAAGCGCCCGCTCTGCACCCGCGCCCGCCGCAGCAGGTTCCATCGCGAGAGGATGATGGACCAGGAAAGAATGCTGAACAACAGCAGGATGATGAGAACGGCCTTGGCAACCACGCCAGTCTGCCAGATCAGGTTGACGATCTCACCGCCGATGGCACTCGAAAGGAAGGGAATATGCATCGTCCTTAAGGAGATTTGCCGCGAAACTTGGACTCAATTATAGACCAGCGTTGCGGCAACAAGTTGTTAGCGTTGTTGGTCCAATGTCGACCGCTCACGCCAGTATTTCACGCCCGGTCCGATTTTCCGCTCCGGGTTTCACCTGAGTTTCTTTCCACTGTCTCCCCCTCGCAACTCGGAACTCACAACTTCGCTTGTCTCATGCTATTCTGCGCACAACTTCCGTTCAGGAACCTGTGTGCTGCTCGAACTGCGCGTCGAGAATTACGCCGTCATTGACCACGTGATCGTGCAATTCGCCCCGGGGTTAAACCTGCTCACCGGGGAAACCGGCGCCGGCAAATCCATTCTCATTGACGCTCTCGCCTTGCTGCTGGGTGAAAAAGCGTCCACCGACATCATCCGGCACGGCGCCGATAAGGCGGTGATCTCCGCCGTCTTCGCCGTGGACGACGTTCGCCAGGGCGAGATCCTGGAACAGTACGGCATCGACTCCGAAGAGTCCGAAATCATCCTGCGGCGCGAAATTTCCACGGACGGCCGCGGACGCGTATTTATCAACAACCAGCCCGCCACGGTTGCGGTGTTGAAGCGGCTGGCCCCGCTGCTTGCGGCCGTGCACGCCCAGAACGCCTCCATTTTCGGATTCGACGCTGCCGCACGCATGCGGCTGCTCGATGACTTCGCCACATGCGACTCGCGCCCCGCCGCCGCAGCCTTCGCCACCTGGAATGAGATTCGCAGCCGCATCGCAGAATTAGAACGCGGCGAGCAGGACAAATTGCGCCTGATTGACCTGTGGAGCTTTCAAAAAAAGGAGATCGAAGCGGTCCGCCCGCAACCAGGGGAAGACGATCGTCTCGAAGCCGAGAAACGCGTGCTCGCCAACGCGGAGAAAATCTACTCCTCGGCGATGACGGCGTTCGACCTGCTGTACGAAGGCGAAGCATCGGCCGCCAGTTCGTTGCGGGCAGCGTCTCGGCAACTGCAAGAGCTGGCGCGATATGAGACAAAATTCCGGGATTCCATCGCCGTGCTGGAATCGGCGCGCATTGCGGCTGAAGACCTCGCGGCCACGCTGCGCGACTATGCGGGAGCGATCAACGCTTCGCCGGAGCGCCTGGCCGAGATCGAAGACCGCCTTGCGGCGCTGGATCGTCTGAAGCGAAAGTACGGCGATTCTCTCGAGGCCGTGATCGCTTTTGGCGAAGAGGTCGCGCGCAAGCTGAACGAGATCGAGAACAAGGATGAGGTGCTGCGCAACCTGCGGTCCCAACTGTCCGTTGCGGCAGGGAAGTACCTCACCGTGGCGCGCGCGCTTTCGCGACACCGGACCGACGCCGCGCGGCGCCTGGAAAAGATTGTGGAACATGAAGTAAACGAGCTGGCCATGAAGGCGCGCTTCCGCGTTCAAGTCGAGGGCTCGGACGAAGAAAACTATTGGACCACGTCCGGCTTTGACCAGGTCAGCTACCTGATATCAACCAACCCCGGCGAACCTCTCAAGCCGGTGGAGCAGATCGCCTCCGGTGGAGAGATGTCGCGCGTGATGCTGGCGCTGAAAGCGACAATCGAAGGCGGTGCGCGGCGCCGCAAGAACGAAATTCAGCGGACGCTGATTTTTGATGAAATCGACACTGGAATCGGCGGGCGCGCGGCCGAGGCGGTTGGCAAGAAGCTTAAGGAGTTGTCGGCGACTTCCCAGGTGCTTTGCATCACCCATCTGCCGCAAATCGCCTGTTTTGCCGACCATCATTACCGGATCGAAAAGAGGGAGTCCGCCGGGCGCACGCGCACTAGCCTGCGCCCGCTCGAAGACGGCGAGCGCCGCGAAGAACTGGCCCGCATGCTGAGCGGGGCCAAGGTTACCGAGACCTCGCTCAAGCATGCCGAGCAGATGTTGAAGGCGGGAGCAACCCGATAGCTGCTAAGCCGATCGTCGCGTTTTTGTCGTAGCGCGCTTCTTGGTCGTCTTTGATATTGCCCCGGAACTGGCGGTACGCAGGTACTGCCTCTCCTCGGTTCCACCAGGAGTCATCTTGGCCTTCGTCTTGATCACGGTTTCAGCGGGCATCGATTCGGTTTCGAAAAGCGCCGCCATGTAGTTGTCCTTGTGCTCGACCGAACAGAAGTGAACCGCCAGCGGATGACATGCGCGAGACTGGTCCCACGCTGGCAGAATCGTGATTTCACGCCGGGCGGCAGTGATCCCGATGCTCTCCGCCGCTAAGCCAAGAATCCAGGTCTCGTCGTCTTCCTTAATCGCTTTGCACCACTCGCATCCAAATAGGATCATGATTTTTCCCCTGGTGTTTGGAAGCAGATAACCGACGGTGGGTGCCCCCGGCGGGTCACGATTTCAACGACAACTCATCCTCTCCTCGGGCGGGCTCTGGAGAGCACATGATCCAGCAGAATGCCGGGAAGGGAATAACCAGGTGAAAAATTACAGCCAAGCCAAGCGGAAGGTCGTCCAATCAGCGCTGCTGCCTGCATTTCGGCCGTCGCGCTTCAGTGCTCCCGTGATGCAGATGGATGCTAATCCTAACATTCTCCGTTATTTACGTTGACGGTACGCATCGGCGTAAACTAGGGTTGCATCCTTTATACTGAAGGCACGAGGGGTGTACCGGCTGTGAGTTGCCGGTTTGACTAGATGAGCGAAAACAGCCAGAAATCGATCCTTTTGTTGAAGCCGAGGGGCTTCTGCGCCGGCGTAGTGCGGGCTATCGACATTGTCAGGATTGCCCTGGAAACCTTCGGCCCTCCCATTTATGTGCGCAAGGAAATTGTACATAACCGCTACGTGGTGGAGGAGTTGTCGGCAAAGGGCGCAATCTTCGTGGACAATGTTGACGATGTTCCCGCCGGCGAACGCGTCATCTACAGCGCTCACGGCGTTGCCCCCGAAGTACGCGAAGCCAGTTTAGAGAGGAACTTGCGCGTCATCGACGCCACTTGCCCGCTAGTCACCAAGGTACACGTCGAGGCGGTCAAGTTCGCCAAGGAAGGCTATTCGCTCATCCTGATCGGCCACCGTGATCATGACGAGGTCATTGGCACCCTTGGTGAGGCGCCGGCGGTCACCCAGGTCGTCGGTTCCGCCCAGGAGGTCGCGAAGCTTGAGGTAGCGGACCCGGACCGCGTCGCTTACCTCACGCAGACCACCCTCAGCCTCGACGAAACGCGGGACATCGTGGAAGCCCTCAAGAGAAAATATCCGAATGCCAAGGGCCCGGCGGCGCAGGATATCTGCTATGCCACCGAAAACCGGCAGACCGCCGTGAAGCACATTGCCAGCGAAGTCGATCTGCTGCTGGTGGTGGGTTCGGATAACAGTTCGAATTCCAAGCGCCTGGTCGAGGTTGCCGGAAGCCTGCGCACGCCGGCGTACCTGATCGAGAACTATCGCGCTATACGGCCGGAGTGGCTGCAGTCAGTGCGGAACGTCGCCGTGACCGCGGGTGCTTCCGCGCCCGAGTGCCTTGTCGAAGAGGTGGTCGAGTTCCTCCGCAGCAAAGGATTTACCAACGTTAGGGAAGTCGAAGTGATGCCGGAGAACGTCCGCTTCGGGCTGCCGCCGGAAATCGTGGAAGCGATTGGCAGCGCTCCCGCCGCCGCTGCGGTGGAGTAATTCGGGAAGGAGAGGTTCGGGCGGTTTTTCCCCCAGAAACCCCGATGAAGTTTGGCAAAATCGACGACATGTTGAGCCGCGTCGCTGCCGCCGTCGAGGCGGCGCGAAAGTATCTGTTCTCGATCCAGCATGAGGACGGCTATTGGTGCGGCGAACTCGAGGCCGACTCCACTCTCGAGTCCGATTACATCGCCATGCACACCCTGCTCGGCACCGGCGATCAGAAAAAGTTTGCCAAGGCTGCGCGCTGGATTCTCGATCACCAGAACGAGGACGGCGGCTGGCCCATTTTTCCCGGCGGGCCGTCTGACATCAGCGCCTCGGTCAAGGCATACTTCGCGCTCAAGCTGGCCGGCTACAGCGCCGAAGATTCTCCGCTGCAGCGCGCCCGCCGGAAGATCCATGAGCTCGGCGGGCCCACTTGCGCTAATACCTACACCAAGATTTATCTCTGCTTCTTTGGACAGTACGACTGGTTCGCCGTCCCGGCAATCCCCCCGGAAATCGTCCTCTTTCCTAAGTGGTTCTGGTTCAACATCTACGAAATTTCTTCCTGGTCGCGCGCCATCTTTATTCCGCTCGCCATCGTCTACGCCAAGAAGCCTTACAAAAAAATTCCGCCGGAGATGGGCATTGAGGAGCTGTTTCCCGGGGGGCGCGACAACTCCAATCTGTACCTGCATTGGGACTCGAAAATCATCAGCTGGCGCAACGTCTTTCTCTTTCTCGACCGCATGACGCACTGGCTCGAACGTTTTCACATCCGGCCGTTGCGTTCCGTCGCTCTGCGCGCGGCCGAGGAGTGGATGCTGGAGCGGTTTGAGATGAGCGACGGCCTCGGCGCCATCTATCCGGCCATGATGAACTCCATCATCGCCCTGCGCTGCCTCGGTTATTCGGTCGACGATCCCCAGTTCATTCGCGCCATGGATGAATTTGAATCGCTTGGCATCGAGGAAGAGACCACGTTCCGCATGCAGCCTTGCAAGTCGCCGGTGTGGGACACGGCGTACGCCCTCCACGCGCTGGGCGAGAGCGGCGTCAGCCCGCAAGACCCACGCATGGTCGCTTCCGCCGATTGGGTCCTGAAGAAACAGGTCACGCATAAGGGTGACTGGTCGGTAAAAAACCGCGAGGGGCAGCCGGCCGGTTGGTATTTTGAATTTAACAACGAGTTTTATCCCGACGTGGACGACACCGCCCAGGTTTGTCTCGCGCTCGATCACGTGGATCATCCCAATGAGCGCTACCAGCACGAGTCGGTGAAGCGCGCCATCGATTGGGTCTTTTCCATGCAGTGCCGCAATGGCGGTTGGGCGTCTTTTGACAAGGACAACGACAAGCTGGTGTTCCAGTACATTCCCTTCGCCGACCACAACGCCATGCTCGATCCCGCGACCGCTGACATCACCGGCCGCGTGCTCGAGATGCTGGCTGCCCACGGTTACACCCGGCAGGACAAACGCGTGCAGCGCGCCATCGATTTCTTGTTAGGCGAGCAGGAGCCCGATGGTTGCTGGTTCGGCCGCTGGGGGTGCAATTACATTTACGGGACCCATCTTGTGCTTCGCGGTCTGGAAGCCATCGGCATCGATCACAACGAGCCTTACGTACAGCAGGCTGCCGAGTGGCTACGAATGGTGCAGAATCCCGACGGCGGCTGGGGGGAAAGCGTCTGGTCGTATCACGATCCCGTCACTCGCGGAATCGGCCCCAGTACGGCGTCGCAGACTGCATGGGCCATTCTTGGCTTGCTGGCTGTCGGTGATACGCGTAGCGACTCGGTGCACAAGGGAATCGCTTACCTGCTGAAGACGCAGGAACGCGATGGTTCCTGGTGCGAGCCCTGGGATACAGGAACCGGGTTCCCCAAGGTTTTTTACTTGAAGTACCACATGTACGCCGAATATTTTCCGCTGCTCGCATTGGCGACCTATCAAAAAGTCATGCTTGCCGCAGATGCAGCCGCCACCGTCCCGCGGGCCCGGAATTCCGCGCCGCGCCCAGAATTCGGAGAAGGTTAATGCCTGTACCGGTATCCCAGATGTGGACGGTTGCCAGCTACGTCCTTAAGCAGAAGCTGAAGGGACGCAAGCGCTACCCGCTCGTCCTCATGCTGGAACCGCTGTTCCGCTGCAACCTGGCGTGCGCCGGGTGTGGCAAGATCCAGTATCCCGGCCACGTGCTCAAGATGCAGTTGAGCCCCGAAGAATGCTTCCGCGCGGTGGAAGAATGCGGCGCGCCGACCATCGCCATACCCGGCGGTGAGCCGCTGCTGCACCCGCAGATTTGCGAGATCGTCGCCGGCCTGGTGGACCGGAAGAAGTACATTTATCTCTGCACCAATGCGCTGCTGCTCAAGCAGAAAATCGACCTCTTCAAGCCCAGCAAATTCCTGACCTTCTCTGTCCATGTGGACGGCCAGCGGGAACACCATGATTTTTCGGTATGCCTGGAGGGCGGCTACGAAAAAGCCATCGAGGGAATCAAGGAGGCGCTGGCACGCGGCTTCCGCGTCACCACCAACACCACCTTGTTCGACGGAGCAGATCCCAAGAGCGTGCGCGCTTTTTTCGACGAGATGATGAAGCTCGGTGTCGAAGGCATGATGCTCTCGCCCGGCTACTCCTATGACAAGGCCCCGGACCAGAGTCATTTCCTCGGCCGAGCTCGCACTCGCCGGCTCTTCCGCGGCATTCTTTCCAATCGCAAAGAGAGCTGGCGCTTCAACATGTCGCCGCTTTTTCTCGAATTTCTGATGGGCAAACGCGATTACCCGTGCACGCCCTGGGGCATGCCTACCTTCAACGTCTTTGGCTGGCAGAAACCCTGTTACCTGCTGCAGGACGGCTACGCCGACACCTTCGCCGAGCTTATGCAAAGCACGGAGTGGGAGCGCTACGGCACCGAATCCGGCAATCCCAAGTGCGCCAATTGCATGGTGCACAGCGGCTACGAAGCCTCTGCCGTGAACGATACCTTCAGCTCCTGGCGCGGGTTCTGGGACACCGTGCGCGCCACCCTCTCCAGCAGCTACGAAGATTCCCAGGCGCTCGAGCTTCTCGAGGAGGAAGTTCGCCCGGTGCATGCCTTCAATCCCCTGGTGCAGATCGACAGCAACGCTCCCCAGGAGACACGGGTGTGACCGGCCGCGAAGCTGGCCATCGAGCTGGGACGCCGGATCCGGACGCGCTCGAGGTTGTCGAACGCGGTGCCCGCGAACGCCTCGAAGGCTGGGTGCCGGAGTTGGCCAGCGAAGAAGAGTTACGCCAAGCCCTGGAGCGCGCTTTTGATTACCGTGGCGACGTGCTGATCACGCGCAAGGATGGCACCCAGATCGAAGGCTACATTTTCGATCGTCGCACCGGCCGGACCTTGGCCGAATCCGCGGTGCGGCTGCTGCCAAAAGACGGTAGCGGCAAGACCTCCGTTTCCTACGCCGACATTGCAGCCCTGGCCTTTACCGGCCGCGACATGGCGGCAGGAAACAGTTGGGAGGCCTGGGTCCAGCAGTACTGGCAGCGTAAGGCAGCCGGAGAGAAGAGTATCTCGTTGCAACCCGAGAAACTCGAGTAGCGGCTTGATTCATGAAAGCTTTTGTTACAGGAGCGACCGGCTTTGTCGGAAGCCACGTGGCGCGTGAACTCGCTCTCCACGGAGCCGATTTGCGCCTGTTAGTCCGGGAGTCCAGCCCGACCAGCAACATCGACGATTTGCCCGCCGAACGCGTTATCGGAGACCTCAGGGAGCCGGATTCGTTGCGCACGGCCGTTTCCGGTTGTGAGGTGGTTTTTCATGTCGCCGCCGATTACCGGCTCTGGACACGCGATGCCGCCGACGTGCAGTCGATGTACCGCTGCAATGTCGAGGGGACGCGGGGATTGATTGATGCGGCGCGTCAGGCCGGCGTGCGGCGCATTGTGTACTGCTCCACCGTGGCGACCATGGGCTTCACCGGCAATGGTCATCCGGCCGACGAACGTTCCCCGGTCGGTCTGGATGACATGATCGGGCACTACAAGCGCTCCAAATTCATCGCGGAACAAGTAGCGATCGAGGCAGGCAAGTCCGGCGGCGATGTGGTGGTAGTGAATCCGACCACGCCCGTCGGCGAGCGCGATCTGAAGCCGACGCCGACCGGCCGCATTATTCTCGATTTTCTGAAACGGAAGTTCCCGGCTTACGTGGATACAGGGTTGAATCTGGTGGATGTGCACGAAGTCGCCCGCGGACATCTTCTCGCGCTGGAAAAAGGCGCGCCGGGAGAGCGTTACATTCTTGGCGGCGAGAACCTGACCTTAAAGCAGATCCTGGACAAGCTGGCGGCCATTACCGGTCTGGCGTCGCCCCGGGTGCGCCTGCCCTACGTGGTCGCGCTCGCTGCCGGCGTGGGCGATACCGTGGTGAGCGGACGTTTTCTCCATCGTGAGCCCCGCGTCACCCTGGATGCGGTCCGCATGGGTCGAAAAAAAATGTGGGTATCTTCCGAGAAAGCGCAGTGCCAATTGGGTTTCAACTTGGTACCCGTAGAAGACGCCTTGCGCCGAGCCGCCCAATGGTTTCAGGCGAATGGTTATGTCCATTGACGTTGCCATTGTCGCCGCCATGGAACGCGAGGTCCGGCCGCTCGTGCGCGGCTGGGCGCGACGCGACCTGATTACGGCCCAAGCCGTATTTCCGGTCTTTGTTCAGGGCAACGCGATTGTCATTTGTTCCGGGATCGGCAGTTCGCTGGCGCGACAGGCTGCGGTGGCCGTTCTGGATTCGGAGCGGCCCGCCCTCCTCGTCTCCGCGGGTTTGGCGGGAGCATTGAATACGAAGCTGAAGGTGGGACAGATTTTTCATCCGGCTACAGTCGTCGATCTCGCAACGGGCGTGCGCTTCAACGCTCCCGGCACGGACGGCGTTTTAGTCAGCGCTTCCTCGGTCCTGGACGCCGACGCCAAGCGGCGCATCACGGGTTCTTTTGGCGCTGACGCGGTGGACATGGAAGCTGCCGCCATCGCTCTTGTCGCCGGACAGCGTGATTGCCCGTTTCTCGCTGTCAAAGCCATCTCCGAGGAAGCAGGCTTCCCCATGCCTTCCTTCGAAGGCTGCATTGATCCTCGCGGACGCATCCGCATGGCGCGCTTTGTTGCCGCGTGTGCGGTGCGGCCGGCAACTTGGCCAACCTTGTTCCATCTCGCTCGTAATACCGCGCGAGCTTCTCGGGAACTTTGCCGTGCTCTGGCTCATCTCATAGAGGAGAAAGCCACTAGACCACAGCCAGAGCTATTGGGTAGGACGAATTGATGTCAACTGCCACTCAGACCGGGTCTCGCAGCGGTGCGGTTTCCATCCCGTCCACCATGCGCGCCGCCGTCTATCACGGCAGGGACGACGTTCGCCTCGAACAGGTGCCCGTGCCCAGGATCGGATCGGGAGAATTGCTGATCAAGGTTCATACCTGCGGTATTTGCGGCACGGACTTGAAAAAAATCGGCACCGGTTCCCACTCTGCGCCCCGCATCTTCGGCCATGAAACCGCCGGTGTGGTGGTCGAAACCGGCGCCGGGGTGACCAAGTTTTCGCCCGGCGACCGGGTCAGCGTGTTCCACCATATCCCGTGCGGGGAATGCTTTTACTGCCGCCATAAGGTCTTTGCCCAGTGCCCGGTTTACAAGCAGGTGGGCTGTACGGCTGGGTACGAGCCCAGTGGGGGCGGCTTTTCCGAATATGTGCGGGTCATGGACTGGATTGTTGCCCGAGGCGGAGTAGTCAAACTACCGCCGGAGGTCTCCTTCGAGCAGGCCTCCTTCATCGAACCGATCAATACCTGCATGAAAGGCATTCAGACTTTGCGCCTCCAACCGGGTGAGACCGTGCTGGTGATGGGACAGGGTCCCATCGGTATCATGTTGGGAGTATTGGCCCAACGAGAAGGTGCAAATGTATTCACTTCCGATTTGTTCCCCCAGAGGCTTACAATAGCTAATGGTTTTGGCCTAGGCAGATCCATTGACGCGTCGCAGGCAGATGCGGTCAAAGCCGTGTGCCAATGGACGGAAGGACGTGGGGCTGACGCCGTGGTTCTGGCGGTAGCCGGGACTTCTTTGATACGCGCGGCTATCGAGGCCGCGCGCCCGGGTGGCAGGGTTCTGTTATTTGCCCAGACGGTTCGTGGAGAGGCCGTCATTGATCCCGCCACAATCTGTGTCGATGAGAAGAGTCTTTTGGGCTCCTATAGCGCTTCCATTGACCTGCAACAGGAGGCTGTGAGTTTTGTTTGCCGCCGCGAAATGGACTTGGAGCGGCTCATCACTCACCGGTTCCCCCTCTCCAGGGCTTTGGAGGCATTGAACTTAGCAGCTCATCCCCGGCCAGAATCGATGAAAGTCGTCATCCAGCCGGCTTTGGAACCAGGATCACCGGGTTCATAAATCGTTCCGTGAGCTGTACGAGGGAAGGAAAGAAAGATAGTGAACGGACACATGACTGCAGCGGTCCTCTACGGTAAAGAGGACGTGAAGATTGAACGCGTTCCCATACCCCGTGTCGGTCACGGTGAGGTCCTGATCAAGGTCCAGGTAGCGTTGACCTGTGGCACCGATCTCAAGGTATACCAGCGCGGATATCATGCTCGCATGATTGTCCCGCC
Organism: Terriglobales bacterium; assembly: GCA_035691485.1. NCBI lineage: Bacteria > Pseudomonadati > Acidobacteriota > Terriglobia > Terriglobales > Terriglobales bacterium. The sequence continues at coordinate 28,899 of DASSIZ010000014.1, read as the reverse complement.
GGCCTTGTTCGGCCATGAATTGGCCGGCGTCATCGAGGAGGTTGGACCTGGGGTCAAGGGTTTCCGCACCGGCATGCGCGTGGTGGCGCTGAATTCCGCGCCTTGCCAGATGTGTTTCTATTGCTCCAAGCACCAGGAAAATCTTTGCGAAGACCTGCTCTTCAACAACGGCGCCTACGCCGAGTACATCAAGATTCCGCGCCGCATCGTGGAAAGCAACATGCTCGCCGTTCCCAGCAATGTTACGTACGAAGAAGCGGCCATGGTCGAGCCGCTGGCCTGCGTCCTGCGCGGACTTCACGAAACCAGCTTGGAAATCGGCGATACTGTGGTCGTGATTGGCGGCGGTCCTATCGGTCTCATGTTCGTTCAGGTTGCCAAGCTGAAGGGTTGCAATGTGATCGCAGTCGCCAAGCGCGATTCCCAGGTCAATGCCGCTAAGCGTCTCGGCGCAGATGACGTGGTGCAGATCACGCAGGTCCAGGATGCGGTCGATGCTGTGCGCGCCCTCACTCCAGATCGCCGCGGTGCCGACGTTGTCATTGAAGCCGTTGGCCGCCCGGAAGCCTGGGAATGGTCCATCGACATGGTTCGCAAGGGAGGGACGGTTAATTTCTTTGGCGGGTGTGCCAGCGGCACCAAGGTCTCGCTCGATACCAATCGCCTGCACTATTCCGAGATCGCGCTCAAGGCGACCTTCCATCACACGCCGGAAACCGTGCGCAAAGCATTCGCCCTCATCGCCGAACGCAAGATTCGTGGCGCGGACTACATCACCGGCGAGGCGCCCTTGTCGCGCCTGCAGCAGGTCCTACGCCACATGCTCAATCGGAACGGCGACATCAAGACCGCCATTATTCCGGGCCACTGACCTTTAATCACAAAGGACACGAAGGAACACAAGGGCCTTCGTGTCGCCATTTGGTTCTGGATTCGGGTTGTGGCTTGATGGGCCGTTTTCATGACCTGATCAGAAATTGCCCCAATCTTTCCTTTGTGTACTTCGTGTCCTTGGTGGTGAGCCGGTTGCACTGTGGTTAAAATTGAGATGGTGACGGCCTCCCCCAATTCCGTGCCCTTTTCAGGCCTCCCGCCGGAATACGCTATTCCCGCGCAGGCGCCGTCTCTTGGGGAAGCTCTCGCGTATTGCGAGCGCCTGGCGCGCCGCCATTACGAGAATTTTTCGGTCGCCACCTGGTTCCTGCCCGAGCGCGTGCGCCCGCATTTTTATAGCGTCTATGCGTATTGCCGGATTTCCGATGACCTCGGCGACGAAGTCGGGGATCCGCGCGAAGCATTGCGCCTGCTGGATGAATGGGAAGAGGAGCTGAATGCCACTTATCTCAGCCTGGTCCAGCCTTTTCCGCTCGACATCCTCAACAAGAAGGCGGAGCAGTTGCAGCCGGCGGTGCCGTCGAAAAATCCGGCTCGTCCGCGGCATCCTGTGTTCATCGCCCTGCGCGAAACCATTCGCGCCTGTAACATCCCGCGCCAGCCTTTTGCTGACTTGCTGAAGGCTTTTCGCCAGGACCAGCGTACCGGCCGCTACCCGACGTTCGACGATGTGCTGGCGTACTGCCAATATTCCGCCAATCCCGTCGGGCGCCTAGTGCTCTACACCTGCGGTTACAGTGACGACGAACGCCAGCAGCTCTCTGACTTCACCTGCACCGCGCTGCAGCTGGCCAATTTCTGGCAGGACATCTGGCCCGACTACGGCAAGGGCCGCATCTACATCCCGCTCGACGACATGCAGCGTTATGGCGTCAAGGAGCAGGATATCGCCGCGCGCCGCCCCACTCCTGAGTTTCGCCGGATGATGAAATTTGAAGTCGACCGCGCTCGTGAATGGTTTGAGCGCGGATTGCCGTTGGCGCGCAAAGTGGACAAAGAGCTGGCGGTGGATATCGAACTGTTTACGCGCGGCGGCCAGGAAATTTTGAATGCGATCGAGCGCCAGCACTTCGACGTCCTGACGCGGCGGCCGGCCATCTCTAAGTCGCGCAAACTGGCCTTGGTCGCCAAAGCCGCATTGGGGAAAATTTTCAGTGGAAAGGAGATCGCCGGGAACTGACAGGGCCATGAGGTCGTCGATGGTCGACGGCTGTTTGGATTAAGTTTTCTCCCCGTTCCCCTGCCTCCCCTGCGGTTATTCTTGTGCCAAAACGAGTTGAAATGAGCGATTCACCAACCGACTAAATGACTGTCCTTACCCAAAGCGGCCCGGCTCCGAGTGCGCCACGCGTCGCGTCACTTCAGTTGCGCACCGCCTACGGAGTCTGTCGCCACATCACGCGCAAGTCGGCGCGTAATTTCTATTACGGTTTTCTCGTCTTGCCGCGCCGCAAGCGCGACGGCCTGAGCGCCATCTATGCCTTCATGCGCTACGCCGACGACATCAGCGACGACCCGCAACTCACGCCTGACGAAAAGCGACTGAAACTCAATGAGTGGCTCGAATCTCTGCACCGCGTAGTTGGCGGCGAGCGCACCGACGATCCCGTTCTGATGGCAACCGCCGACAGCCAGCGCCGCTTCAAGATTCCCATCGACCTGCTGGAAACACTGGTTTACGGCACCGCCATGGACGTGCCTCGCCCCGAACTCCCGCAGCCCGTGCCCGGGAATCCCCAATTGATGTACCGCAGCTTCGACGACCTCTATAACTACTGCTACCACGTTGCGTCCGTTGTCGGCCTGGTTTGCATTCGAGTTTTTGGCTATCGCGACCCGGCGGCCGAAATTCTTGCCGAACGCTGCGGCATCGCCTTCCAACTCACCAATATCATTCGCGATGTGAAGGAAGATGCCGCCATGGGCCGCATCTATCTGCCGCAAGAAGACCTCGACCGCTGCGCCATCGGACCCTCGATGTTTCGCTCTCCCAACCCTGCGGCCTTCCGCCCCTTGCTGGAGATGGCAGCCGACCGTGCCCGCGAGTTCTACGGTTCCGGACGCCAGTTGATTACCTATATTGACGAAGACAGCCGGCCGGCGCTTTGGACCTTGATCGAGATCTACAGCCGTCTTCTGGAAAAAATTGCCGGCCGCAACTACGACGTCTTCACCGAGCGCGTGCGCCTTACCACCTACGAAAAGCTCCGCATTTTATCCAAGGGCCTGTGGCGGCGGATCAAGGAATGACCGCCCAGGAATCTCCGTCGGTGGCGATTGTGGGAGGTGGTCTGGCTGGCCTGGCCGCCGGCTGTGCCCTGGCCGGTGCTGGATACAACGTCTCGCTGCTCGAGCGGCGTCCTTATCTCGGCGGACGCGCTTCTTCCTATCAGCATCCCGGAACCGGCGAAGTCGTCGATAATTGCCAGCATGTCCTGCTTGGCTGCTGCACCAATCTCATCGACCTCTATCGCCGCGTCGGCGCCGAAGAAAAGATCCGCTGGTACCGCCAACTAACCTTCATCGAACCGGGCGGCCACCGTTCCGTGATCGAGCCCGGTCTTCTGCCCGCGCCATTTCACAGCGCGACATCGTTCCTCGGTGCGTCGTACCTATCCTTCTCCGACAAATTGGCAATCGCTCGCGCCATGCTGGCTCTTGCTGGCCGCTTACCCGATGACAACAGCGCACCCTTCCTGACCTGGCTTCGCGCGCATGGCCAAACTCAGCGTGCGATTGATCGCTTCTGGCGAGTGGTGCTGGTAAGCGCTCTGAATGAAGATCTTGACCGCATGTCGTCCCGCTACGCTGCCCAGGTGTTTCGTGAAAGCTTCCTGAAGTCGACCGAAGCCGGCGCGCTTGGCCTGCCTGCCCTGCCTTTGTCCGATCTTTACGCCATTGCCGGCGATTACATCCAGCGCCAGGGCGGAAGCCTTCAACTCCGCGCTGCCGCCGATGCCTTTCGCCCCGAGTCCGCCGCGGTCCGCATCTGTTTCGCAGGCCACGACCGCACGTTCGATTATGCCGTGCTGGCCGTGCCTTTCAACGTGCTCGCGTCCATGTTGCCGCCGGACGATGCCGCCGCTGCCCCGCTGCGCTGCATGCTCGATCGCTTCCAGACTTCGCCGATCACCGGCATCCATCTTTGGTTCGATCGCCAGATCACCGACCTGCCACATGCTGTGCTTCTCGATCGCACCATCCAATGGATGTTCCACAAGAGCAGTTTCCAGGAAACCGAAAAGTCCGGCGGAAGCTACGTGGAGCTGGTGATCAGCGCGTCCAAGACTCTGGTGGACAAACCCCGGCCAGAAATTCTTGATCTCGCTTTGCGGGAACTGTCGGAATTCTTTCCCGAAGCCAGAAATTCCAAGCTGCTGAAATCAACAGTCATCAAGGAGGTGAACGCCACTTACGCGCCCCTGCCGGGCGCCGACGCCCACCGCCCGCCGCAGGCATCCCCCTGGCCGCGGGTTTTTCTTGCCGGCGATTGGACCGCCACCGGCTGGCCCGCCACCATGGAGGGTGCCGTACGAAGCGGCTATCTTGCCGCCGAAGCGCTTACCCGCGCCGCGGGGACTCCCCAAAAGTTCCTTGTCGAAGATTTGCCGGCGCGGGGCTTAATGCGATTCTTCAAGCAACACTGAACCACTAGCCGCTACCTCGCCACCAACGCCACGCCCGCAGCTACCAGAATGGCAGCCAGCCATCGGCGGCCGTCCACGTGTTCGCGCAAAAAAATTTTGGCGACGATTGCATTCGCGATAAACGTCAGGGAAGCGGACGCCGGCGCCACCAGGCTGACGTCCGCCCAGGAAAGAGCGAACAGGAGGGAAAAGAATGCGCACGCCATGAATGCGATTCCGATCCACAGCGTCGGATTACCAAGTACAACTTTAATTGTATTTGCTAAACCTGTTGTTTTAAAGGTATTTCCTACATCGCCGCTTTGCTTCATTGCCAGCGATGTCAGCACGTCGCCGGCGGTCGAAAATATCACCACCGCCAGGATGCTGCCCCAGGTATAGTGCAGGCCGGTCACGCGGTTCCTGCCGCTGGCGGTGACGGTTGTGCCCCGCGTGCAGTCGCCGTCTTGGCTGGCCCTGCTGTCACAAATCCAACTCCTAACGCGATCAAGGCAATTCCCGCCCAGCGCCAGGGCGAAATGTTTTCATGCAGGAAGAACTTGGCCATCAGCGCCATCAGGATGTAGCCGACCGCAGTAGCAGGAAGAACGTAGGTGAGATCCGCAAACGAAAGGGAACTGAGATAGCTGACGAAGAACAGCAGCAGGAGAATGATTCCCGCCCCCACCCAGGGTGTGAAGATGGCGTGGATGGCCCCGGTCCAGTGGCTCAGCGAGAGAGTTCCCACGGCTTTCATGCCGCGTGACAGCGCGACATCGCCGCAAGCGCCAAATAACACCACCCCGGCCAGGGTGGCTTTCTCACGGAAGTTCACAAAAGGTCGATCTCAGGCGTTGGCGGGTTCCACCACCGACGGCTCCCTCTCAGAAACCGGTTCGCCTCCTGATGGCGGCGCTGGGGGTGCAACTGGCTTCTGCCTCTGCTGTTTCACCCAGCGGTTGCGATTGGCACGAACTTTCAGGAAGCCTTTGGCTTCATGGTAGAGCCGTTTGCGTTCCTCGGAATTGAAAAACGCCTTTTTCACGATCCGGAACACCGCCTTCGGACGGAAATAGTATTCGTCGTAGAAACGATGCACTGCCCCAATGATTTCTTCCGCCGGCAGCCCCGGATATTCGATATGCGCCAGCTGGTGCCCGCCGGCATCCACCATCTCCCGGTTCGCCAAAAAGCCGTTGCTCAGGGCGAAGTCGTACAACTCCGTCCCCGGGTAAGCGTGCGCAACGGAAACCTGGATGGTTTCAACGTCCAACTCTTTCGCGAAATCGATGGTGCGGCGGATGGTCTCGCGAGTTTCCCCCGGTAGGCCGAGAATGAAATCTCCGTGGATTACCAGCCCCAGCTTGTGACAGTCCTTGGTGAACTGCCGCGCCCGCTCCAGCGTGGCGCCCTTCTTGATGTTCTTCAGAATCTGCTGGTCCCCGGATTCAAATCCCACGATCAACAGGCGACACCCGGCCTCTTTCATCGCTTTCAGCGTGTCGTAGTCCGTGGTCACCCGCGAGGTGCACGACCAGGTCAGTTTCAGCGGCTTCAGCTTCTCGCACAGCTCAATCGTCCGCGCCTTCTGGATGTTGAACGTATCGTCGTCGAAGAAGAATTCCTTGACGTAGGGCCAATATTCCTTGGCCTGCGCCATCTCACGCGCCACCGCGTCGGTGGAACGCTTGCGCCACGGATGTCCACTCAGCGTCTGTGGCCAAAGGCAGAAGGTACATTGCGCGGGACACCCGCGCGTCGTGTACAGCGAAACAAACGGATGCAGCAGGAATGGGACGTTGTAACGCCGCACGTCTAAATCGCGCTTGTAGACCTCGGTAACGTTCGGCAGGGCATCGAGGTCGCTGATCTGCGGCCCTTCGGGGTTATGCACCACCTTGCCGTTCTTGCGGTAGGAAATTCCCGGAATTTCCTCCAGCGGCTTGCCCTTGGCAAAATCGGTGACGGCGTAGTCAAATTCCTTGCGCGCCACGAAATCAACGTATTTCGCCTCGTTCAGGCTCTTCTCCGGCAGCACTGATACATGCGGCCCCACGAAGGCAATCCTGATTTTCGGATTCGCTGTCTTGATCGCCTCGGCCAGCTTTATGTCGCCGGGAAATCCGGGAGTGCTGGTGAACAGGACCAGGAATTCATAATCCTTGGCGATCCGGATCGTCTCTTCTGCCGAAATGTGGTGCGGAGGCGCATCCAGTAGTCGAGCCCCTTCCAGCATCCCTGTCGGGTACGCCAGCCACACCGGATACCAGTAAGACTCAATCTCCCGGGTAGCCGGCCACCGGGATCCGGCGCCACCGTCGAAATTTTCGAACGAAGGAGGATTCAGGAATAGCGTTTTTAATGGCATGTGTTGGGTCGCGTTATCTTAACACCCTCCCACAGAATGAGATGGACCGGCTGTGTTAACCATGCAAGAACTCTCCCTCGGTCCACGGGAAGAAAAGTCCTCAGATCCCCATGTTCCCTGCAGACTAGCAGGGGCCGCCACCGACCCCAAGGTTATTCAGGCTGAACGGTAGCTTAGATGCCCCGAAAGGTAGTTAAATTCAACTTATTAGCTCTCTCTCCAGTGATCAAATAGTGCCCTCGCACTGTTTTGGGAAGCCCATCTGAAAAACCAAGCGGAGCTCGCTTCATTCGGGATTCCGTCAACTCCGGACCAGTTACTGTCTGCCCAGCGCCCAATCTTCCAGCTTGCCTGCAGCCCGGAGCAGTTGCAGGCGGGCCTTTTGGAGCTCGAACCCGGTATCGAGGTACGTCGAATACTTGTCGTTCATCTCGATGCGGGCGCTTTGCAGCTCACGCGGACCCGGCGGCGGTACAGCAGTCTGTCCAGGCGCTGCGGGGGTGCCCGGAGCCTGCGACTGGATCCGTGCCTCAATCGCGTCCGCCTGTCCCTGTGCCAGCTGGTAATCAAGCTGCGCCACCTGTTCGGCGGCGGTCAATTGCTTGATGGCGCGTGCCAATTTCAGCGTGTCGGTTGACACCTGCTGCTTGGTGACATCGGTCTGTCGCTGCGCCTTCACCGCTTCGGCGTCCGCCTCTTCGGCCCGCGCTCGCTGCGGGTAATTCAGGAATGGAAATCGGATCGCCACTCCCAGAGTCGCGTTGTTCTTCTGGAAGCGGTTGAAGTACAGGTCGTAATTGTTGTACTTGGAAAACAACCCATATTGCCCCACCAGGTCGATGACCGGCCACATCAGTTTGTGCTCGCCGTTGGCGCGTAGCTTCTTTGCCGATGCCACCTGCTCTGACGCCTTCACTGCCGGGCTGTTCGACAAGGCCGCGCCCGCAATGTCCTCTTGCTGGCTGAGATCGGGGATCTCAGGGATGGTTTCGGTCACGGTTTCAATCGACGCGCTGGGCAACCCCGTTAACTGCCCCAAACGTTCCCGCAGGACGTCGGCCTGTCCTTCGGCCTCGGCATGGCGCATGCGGACCTGGGCTGCCGCCAGCTTGGAACGCGTCAACTCCAATTGGCTGTCTACTCCGGCTTGCACGCGGTCGCTCACCACGCTGACCAGCCGGTTGGCCTCGTTCTGTTGTTCGTTCAGCACGCGCACTCGTGAAGATGCCGTATCCAGCTGGATGTATGTGATCGCCGCTTCCAGCAGCGTGGCTGCACGCTGGTCCTGTGTCGTCATCGTCGATGCCTTCCACTCCTGCAGCGCCGATCTCATGAAGTCCCGGCCCGCCGGGCTGTATAGCGCTGACTGGTAATTCACGCTGACGATGGCCGGCGCTGATCCTTCGATGCTCAGCGGAAATCCGTACGTCTTGGCGACTCCCGAGCCCAGGACCAGTTGCGGCAGAAACACGTTGCGCATTTCAAGATAAGCCGCTCGCGCTCGCGCTTGGTCCGCCGCCGCCACCGATGCTGATCCCCGCCTTTCTACCAGTTCCATCGCCCGTCGAAAGGGAAGCGGCTCACCCCAACCACCGGTCGAAGAGACCATCATGAACATGAAAAGGAACGCCTTCAAGAATCCGTGTACACAGGCTTTCATCGCTTCACCTACCCTGATTCGAACAGCAGGCGAGTATAACAACCGTGATTGCTGGTTGGCGCTGCGCGTCGGTCTGAGTAGTCTTCAAAATTCCGGGTTGCGCGTTGATCGCGGCAACTCCGAAATTCTTCGGCCCAATGACCCTTCGATTCGTCAATCCTGCGACCAACGATTACACTTATTTCAGACATGATCAGCGGCGAAACCTGGAGAACGGCCCTCGACGCCTTGCGGGCCAACAAGTTCAAGGCCTTTCTTACCATGCTCGGCGTAGTCATCGGCAGCGCCTGCCTGGTGCTGGTGGTTACCGTTGGCCTCACCGGCAAGCAATACATCCTTGCCCAAATCGAAGGCATCGGCGCCAATCTGATGTACGGCTATCACATCGGTGCCGGCCCAGCGCAAGCTCGTCCGCTCGGTGATGAGGTCTCGCTCGCCGACCTGCAAGCTATCCGCGCTTTGCCTTTTGTCAGGCACGCCGCCGGTACCTTCGATACCCAGGTCGCCATCACCGTCGCCGGAAGAGAATATGCGGTCAGCGTAATTGGGGTGACCAACGATTTCGATAAAGTCCGCAGTCTCGATGTGGTGCGCGGCCGATTTCTTGACAACATCGACATTCAGAACCGCGCTAAGGCTGCCGTCATCACCGAACACCTGGCCAGCCTGTTGGGGTTCGAAAATCCCGTCGGCCAGCAGATCAAGGTCGCCAGTCTCGCCCTCACCGTGGTGGGCATATTCAAGGAACGGGTCGCCACTTTTGGCCAGACCGAAATCACCTCCGATTCCGTCATCGTTCCATTCCCGCTGATCAGGGATCTCACCGGTACAGAGTTCATCAAGACCTTCTACGCCCAGGCGGACAGCCCAGACGACGTGCCGCTGGCAACGCGTGCCGTCGCCGAACTGCTGCAGAGCCGCCACCGTCCGGAAGCGGTTTATTCCGTGCAGAACCTGGCTGCCATGTTGAGCGCCGCACGCAGCATTTCCAATGCCCTCACCATCGTGTTGCTTATCGTCGCCTCCGTCACCCTCATCATCAGCGGCATCGGCATCATGAATATCATGCTGGTGACCGTCACCGAACGAACGCGTGAAATCGGGGTCCGCATGGCCATCGGCGCGCGGCGCAGCGAGATCGAGTGGCAGTTCCTGATCGAGGCCTTCATCATCAGCGGCATGGGCGCTCTGGTGGGAATCACGATTGCCGTGGCGCTCCCCATCGGTGCACAACTCATCCTGTTGAACGGACTTTACCTGCCGATTTCGTGGCTGTCGGTCGTCGTATCGCTGGTGGTATCGTGCAGCATCGGCATACTGTTCGGATACCTGCCGGCACGGCGCGCGTCGGCTCTGCAGCCCACCGAGGCGCTGCACTACGAGTAGCCTGGCTTGGCAATCGCGCAGCGACCCGGCGGCCCGATCCGACCCACGGCGGCGTTGGGGGCTCGCGCATTTTCTGTATTCAGCCCAACAGGAAGTTGGATACGTCCTATGCCCAATACTACGTGCGCAGCGCCGACGCTAGCGGCGACTGAGCCCGCCTCCGTCCGGCCCCATGTCGCCTTCACGCCCGTCACCTTCCTTCTTCTGCTGCTCTTGACCGTGGCCGCGGTGCTGGTGCATGGCTATCATCCCGAAGTCGAAGACGCAGAGATTTATCTTCCCGGCATCAAGCAGGCGCTGAATCCCCACCTCTATCCCCACAACCAGGCATTCTTCGCCTCGCATGCCCACCTGACGTTGTTTCCCAACCTCATTGCCGCTTCGGTGCGGTTGTCGCATGTCTCCCTGGACTATGCCGTACTTGCCTGGCATCTGTTATCCGTCTTTCTGCTCTTGCTCGCTTGCTGGCAGATCGCTCGCCTGTGCTTTGCCAGCCCTCGTGCGCGCTGGGGTGCGGCGGCCATGGTGGCCGCTCTGCTGACCATCCCGGTGGCCGGTACCCGGCTCTACATGATGGACCAGTACCCCAACCCGCGTTCCCTATCCGCTCCCATGCTCCTGCTGGCCATTGTGAGCGCGGTGGAGCACAAATGGATCCGGGCCGGCTTGTGGGTGGCGCTCACCGCCCTGATCCACCCATTGATGGTGGTCTTCGGTTTCGCCTACGTGCTGCTGGTCATTGCTCTGGAGCGCAGGGAGAAACTTTCCATCGCCGCTTGCCTGTTCCTGCCCTTGCGCTTATTTCCCCCTGTAACCGACGCTTACCGCGAGATCCTCAACACACGCGGGTATTTTTTTCTTCTGCGCTGGGAGTGGTACGAATGGCTGGGAATTCTAGGCCCCATCGTGTTGCTGTGGTGGTATCGGGGGCTTGCCGGCGGCCATGAACTGCCTCGCCTGAAGCTGATGAGCTCAGCCCTGATCCTGTTCGAGCTGCTGTTTTTTGCCGCCGCCTTGGCGCTGACCATTCCTCCACGCTTTGCCAATCTGGCAGAGTTGCAGCCTATGCGGTCCCTGCATCTGGTCTACATTCTGCTCTTCGCGTTAGGCGGCGGACTGCTGGCCGAGTTCGTGCTGCGAGACAAAATCTGGCGCTGGCTACTGCTTTTTGTGCCCCTGTGCCTGGGCATGTGGTACGCGCAGCGGCAGCTCTTTCCCGCCACTTCGCACCTGGAGCTGCCTTGGACCAGGACGCGGAACGACTGGGTGCAGGCTTTCTTGTGGATTCGTCACAACACCCCCGTCGACGCCTACTTCGCTCTCAATCCCAGGCACATGGGCTTGCCCGGGGAGGACCAGCACGGCTTTCGCGCCTTGGCCGAGCGCAGCATGCTGGCCGATGCTATCAAGGACAGCGGTGCCGTCAGTATGTTTCCCCGGCTGGCGGAGGAGTGGCAGCGGCAAGTGCGCGCCCAGGAAGGCTGGTACAGTTTTCAGGTGGCAGATTTCCAGAAACTAGGCCAACGATTCGGAGTCGATTGGGTGATAGTTGAGCACCCGGTGGCAGGTATGGATTGCCCTTATCGCAATTCCACCGTGCTGGTGTGCAGAATTCCTGCGAAACTTTACTAGCCGTGTAGCTGACGTCTCCTAGAAGAACTCGGCCATGTCGCCCGCGATGGCCGCCGAACCGGGCAGGTTCGGTACCCCGAGCCCCTTCAGGACGAGCCGCAACAGCGCCGCGTGATCGTGGCTGACGTTCGATTGAAAACCTTTCTTTACCCCGGTTCCCGCCATCACCATGGCGACGTGCCCGCCACCGCCTGCCAGGTCCGAGAGCGCGCCTTCATCGAACACGACAATTAGTAGCCCGCTCGCTTGAAAGTTCGGGTCATTCAGAAGAGGCCCGATGTTCTGTTGCAGCCACGTATCGGCGGCCGCCAGTTTGTCATTATCGGAGCAGGTCGTCCCGCCATTCAGACAATCGTGCGCGTTGTGTTGCAGGTTCGGGATGATGAACGAAAAACTCGGCAGCTGCCCCGCGCTCAGATCGGCGCTGAATTGCGGGAAGGGCACCAGGTTCGCTGCCTGCGCTGTGCCAATCACGTCCGTGAAATAGGCAAACGGATTGTGGTGCTTCACGTAGGGATACTTGTCCCCTCCCGTGTAACCGACCGACGGCAAGCTCTCGGCGTACGACTTCCAACTCTTTCCGGCAGTCACCAGTTCGCGGACCATGTTGTCGTCCGCTACCGGGCCAGGAAATTTATCGTCCATTGTGATCAACTGCCCGGTCGTCAGCATGAAGTAGTTCGGAAGCGAAGGATGGGCGTTGGCATCGTACTGCGTCGCGACCGAGTTCGCGGTAGCCAACTGATTCAGGAAGGGCATCGCGGAATTGCCGATCACCTGGGAATAGCTGTGGTTCTCCTCCAACACGACGACCACGTTCGCAAACCGCGGGAACGATGGTGCTCCTGCTGCTGATGGTCCCGTGGTCAGGGCCCCGACCGCGGAGTTTGTAACCCCCGCAGCCCCGCCGCAAGCGCAGAGCTGAAGTGCCACCGCCGACGTGAGTAGCAGAGCAGAGAACCGCAAGACGGAGTCGCGCACACTCTCTAAGAGGGGACGAATGGAAGCTGAGTTGTACCCCGTTTTGGCGTCGTCCCGGACGTGGCTGTGGTGGGTCGGCTTCAGCCAAAAGAAAAAGGCACACCCAAGGATGTGCCGGCTTCCACTCTGAATTCTGAAATTTACTTGCTGTTCAACCTGTCGAGCGCCTCGCGTGCCCGGTCGTAGTCGCTGGCCAAGGCCAGGGCTGCCTTATATTCCGCCGCCGCGCCCGCCTTGTCGCCTTGCTTCTCCAGGATCGACCCCAGCAGGTAATGCGCCTGGAATGCCGGAGCTTCCTCGACCGTCGCGCCGCCCGCCAGGTACTTACGGACACAGTTGGCGGCGCCCACAAGGTTTCTCCCCGCGCCGAACAGGATCTGCGCCGCGTCAAACAGCACCGTCGGGCGTTTCTTGTTCGCCGCGATCGCTTGCGTGATCGCCATCTCCATTTCATCCAGTCGCTTCTGCCGGCTGTAGAACGAGGCCAGATTCAGCCAGTAGCTGCCCTGGTTATGGCTGGCCTCGATGGCGGCGCGGTATTCCCGCTCCGCCTCATCGAATTTATTTTCTTTCGCCAGGATGCTCGCCTGCAGCCAGTGCGCAAGCGCCTCGTCCTGCTGCGCGATGGCATCCGCCTCGCGCCGCGCCTTGCTCTTTCCGCCGCCCATGAACCCAGGCGCTTCCAGGTAGAACTCTGCTAGATCGGAACGCGCCGCCACGTTGGAGGCATCCAACTCAACCGCGTGTTCAAATTCCTGGCGGATTTGCTTGGTCAGCTTTGCCGCCGTGACGAAGTTCGAATGGTCGGCTTTCTCGGCATACGCCCGGCCCAGCCACATGTGATACTCGCTGACTTTCGGCGCCAGGCTGACTGCCTTCTCGCCCGCCTGAATTGCCGAATCCCACTTCTGCTTGGCGTAATAACTGCGCGAAAGCAGGTTATACGCCTCGGCATCGCTCGGCGCATTCTTCAGCCGCAGGTCCAACGCCTTGATCGCTTCGTCCACCCGCCCCGCCGACAACAGGTCCTTCGCTCCCAGTGTGACCGGCGCCGTGTTGGTTGCCCCTTCCGTCGTCGCGCCGGCCCGGGCGACGCCCAGGCTTAAGGCCAACAGAGCGGTGATCATCAATCCAGTTTTTCTCATTATTCCTGTACCACCCGTACCGAGATGCCCGGCTTCAGCGTCTGCTGGTTCTCCGCGTTCAGCGCGACTACTGCGCCGTCCTGCAGTCCTTGGGTGACTTCCATCCTGGTGAGATTTGCCAATGAAGTTTGCACGTCCCTCCGGACCAACTCCCCGTCCACGACCTGGTAAACGAAGCGCTTGCCGTCATCCTGGTGAATGGCCTCGCGCGGCACGGTCAGCGCATTGTCGTGCTTTGCCGTAACGATGGTTACATTAACGTTCACGTTCGGCAAAAGTTTCTCTTCGGGATTCTCCACCATGCAAGTGAACTGGCCCACGTTGCGCGTGCCGAGAGTAACTACCGTCGTCGGTACCTGCGTTATCTTCCCGTCCCAGCTCGTGTTGGGAAGCGCATCCCAGGTGACCCTCACCTGCTGTCCGGGCTGCAGTCGGCCCACGTCAGGCTCGTCGACGAAGGCCCGTAACTGTACTTTCTGCAGGTCGGCTACCTCGACCAGCAATTCGCCGGTCGCGACAAACTGCCCGGCATGAACCGGCAGGTAATACACCAGGCCATCGTGCGGCGCGGTAACGTTGGTTTGCCGCAGAAGTTCTTCTGCCGCCGTGTAGGCCGCCTTGGCGTCGTCCTTCTGCGCCTGGACCTTGGCCACCTCGGGCCCCGAATATCGCGAACTTAGTTTCTGCTCCAGCAACGAAACCTGCGCTTGCGCCACCTTCAGCCGATTTTCCGCGTCCGCTACCTCTCCCGGCGAAGCCGCGCCGCGCTCCTGCAGTGCGCGCATCGCTTGCAGATTTCGTTGCGCCGCATCCCGCTGGGCCCTGGCGGTGGTCAATTGCGATTGCGTTGTCAAAACTTCCTCGCGCGTTCCGCCGCTGCGCACCGAGTTCAAATCCGCCTCGGCGGCTCGAATCTGCGCCTGTGCCCGCGCCGCCTGCGAGCGGAACCCGGCGTTATCCAGCTCCACCAGCAGTTGCCCGGCCTTCACATGTTGGCCTTCCCGGACCAGTACTCGCTTCACCGCTGTGGCCGCCGGCGAGTGCGCCTCAAAATTGTTGATCGGCTCGATTTTGCCGTTGGTTTGCACCGTCGCGGTAATCGTCTCCCGGCTGGCTTTGGCGGTGTGTACCGGCACTTCACGCCGACGCGACATGAACGCCGCCAGGATGATCACCGCTACCACAATCGCGGCCAGGATCACCCACAGCCGGTGCACCCGGCCGTACCAGCCGCCTTTCGGATTCTGCTGCCTGGCCATTGCCAATCAACCAGTATAACTTAACCGTAATCCACTCAAAGACATACGTATCTAGTAAGACACCGCGCCGGACCTGAAGTTTCGCTCAATCTTTTCGCCAGCTTGCAAAGCTCTTTAGATGTCTGGAGCTTACGAATGATTCGACTTCCCGCCGCAATCCGGCATCGAAAGAATTCGTGGGGCGCGTTTATGGGCCGAATCAGGGAAGTCCTCAAATACTTCGACATCTTCAAGAAAGCCTACGCCGACATTCTCGACAACCACATTATGGCGATGGCTGCCGGTTTGTCGTACTACTTTGTCATGTCGCTGTTCCCGCTGCTGATTCTGGCGGCAGCGGTGGTCGGCTATCTTCCCATACCCAACCTGTTCGACCGCATCCTCGCCGCCATGGCACAGTTCGTTCCTCCGGACAGCATGGGTCTGGTTCGCGCCGTTCTCAACCAGATCATCACTCCCCATCAAGGCAGTTTCCTGACCTTCGGAATTCTCGGCACACTTTGGGCGGCCTCAGGGGGATTCTCTTTCCTTATCGAGGCCCTTAATGTCGCCTATAACGTTCCGGAAACCCGCCCCTTCTGGAAGACGCGCCTGCTCGCCATCGAGCTGATGTTCGTTACCGGCATCCTCATGGTCCTCGGCGTAGCCCTCATGTTCGTCGGACCTGAATTCGGCGGATGGCTCGCTGCCAAGGTCGGTCTCAGCCAACAGTTCGCCTATTCGTGGCCTATCCTGCGCTGGATTTTTTCCGTCTCCTTCATGGTGCTGGCCGTGGAAGTAACATTCTTCCAGGCGCCCAACGTCAAACAACGTTTCTGGGCCACCCTTCCCGGAGCGGCCATTGGCGTAGGATTTTGGATCGCCACTTCCAGCGCCCTGGGTTTCTACTTCCGCAGCTTTGCCAACTACAACAAGACGTACGGAACGCTGGCCGGTGCCGTTGCCCTGATGGCTTGGCTCTACTACAGCTGGTTCATGATCCTGGTCGGTGCGGAGTTCAATAGCGAATTGCTCAAAGCCGCCGGACACGGACGCCTCCCCCTGAAGCAGCCTCCGCCGCACGCCATCCGCGTCCGCCCCGCCTGGGAAGAAGACCTTCGCACCGAAGCCGAAAAGGCCAAGGACCAGGCCGCGTAGTACATTTATGGTTCTCGGACTTTAAGCTGACGGGGAAATTCCGCGGTTAGGCCAACCCTCAACCGCCATTTACAATAAATCGCGATGCCGAGGACTCCACGCTACACCCCTGAACACGCGCGCTCCGGTCTCGACGCCAGATTTCCCGACATCGAAACCTGGCCCAATCAGTTTCCGAAATACGAAATCCTCATCGAGATCCCGGAATTTACCTCCGTCTGTCCCAAGACCGGTTTGCCCGACTTCGGCGTCCTCACTCTTCGCTATATGCCCGACCAGCGCTGCCTCGAACTCAAGTCGCTGAAGGAGTACCTGCTCACCTACCGCAATCTCGGCATCTTCCAGGAGAACATTGTCAACCGCGTCCTGGAAGACGTGGTTCGCGCCGCTCGCCCCATTTGGGCCGAGGTTACCGGCGAATTCAACGCACGCGGCGGCATCGGCAGCACGGTCATCGCCCGCTGGCCACGACGAAAGTAGTCATTAAGCGGCATCCGCTTCCCGGCACAGCCACTCGGCCCCTAACCCCCAGCCCCTTCCAACTGCTATATTCCCCAATCACGCATGCGCCGTGCCGCCCACCCTGTCGCCGCCCTCACCATCCTCACCGGCCTGAACTTCTTTAATTATGTTGACCGCTCCGTTCTCTTCGCCGTGCAGCCGCTGGTGCAAAACGAATTTCACCGCACCGACGCCGAGTTCGGCCTGCTTACCACCGCCTTCTTCTTTTGCTATATGTTCACCGCGCCCCTGATCGGCGTGCTCGCTGACCGCGTGCAGCGCCGCGGCATCATGGTGGCCGGCGCCATCGTGTGGAGCGCCGCCACGCTGCTGACCGCCGCCACCTTCGATTTCCGCACCCTCTTCATCCGCCACACGGTGGTCGGCATCGGCGAAGCCACGTTTGTGACCATTGCGCCATCCTTCCTCGCCGATCTTTTTCCGGAAGCGAAGCGCGGGCGCGTTCTCGGCGTTTTCTACCTCTGCATCGGTCTCGGCACTGCCGTTGGTTACATCGTGGGTGGCAGCGTCAGCAAAATCCATGGCTGGCGCGCCCCTTTCTACGTCGCTGCCGTTCCGGGTTTCCTCCTCGCCGCCGCTCTCGCATTTATCCCCGAACCTGCCCGCGGCATGCAAGACACGCTTCCTGAGACACGCGAGCGCGCCACGGTTCGCGGCCTGGTCCGCAATGGCGCCTTCTGGACCGCCACCCTCGGCATGGCGATGTGGACCTTCGGTGTCGGCGCTCTCCAGGTCTGGATGCCGACCTTCCTCTCTCGCATGCGTCACGAGCCGCTGGAAAAAGCCAACCTGATTTTTGGCGGCATCACCGCGTTCAACGCCGTCTTCGCCACCTTGCTCGGAGGCTGGATCGGCGACCGCTTTCTGCGCAAAAACCGCGGCGGCTACTACATTGTTTCGTCCATTACCATGCTGATCGCTCTTCCGGTCATGCTGGTCGCCATCACCAGCCATGGCTCATGGATGTATCCATCCATGTTCCTCACTGAATTTCTGCTTTTCCTGAACATGGCGCCGCTCAACGCCGCTGTCGTGAACTCTGTCGGCGCCCACATCCGTGCAACTGCCATCGCCGTCAACCTGTTCACGATTCACCTTCTCGGCGACGCCTTCTCTCCTACCTTGGTCGGATACATCTCCGACCGCAGTTCGCTGCAGACTGGTTTTCTCGCCGCCATCGTTGCCGTCGGCATTGCTTCCGGCATTTTGTATTACGGCAAGCGGTTCGCTCCTCCGATCAAAATTGACGAACCGCAACCCGCGGGAGCCGTCCTGTGATCGCGTGGTGGTTTTTCGGCTTGGTGCTCGCCTGGATCTGGATCGACCGCCTTCGTGACAGCCGCAACATCCGGCGCGTTCCGGATATCACTATGCCCGAATGGGCAGGGCACGCCTTTGAAACCGCCAACCGGCAAGCGAAAGCCGGCAACCCCAAGGTCTCAATCATCGTTCCCGCCCGCAACGAAGCCGCGCACGTCGAAGCCGCTCTGCGCTCGGTGCTCGCGCTCGATTACCCCAATTACGAAGTCTTCGCCATCAATGACCGCTCCACCGACTCCACCGGCGAAATCATTACCCGCCTCGCTGCCGCCCACAGTGGCGCGCCGCTGCATGTGTTGCACGTCATCGACTTGCCCCCCGGTTGGCTGGGCAAGCCGCACGCCATGTGGCTGGCGGCACAGCAGGCGACCGGCGACTACCTTCTCTTCACTGACGCCGACGTTAGCTTCCGCCCCGACTGCCTCCGCCGCGCGATTAGCTGCGCCGAGCAGCAGCAGGCCGACCACCTCGTGCTTTTTCCCAGTTACATCCTTCACAGCGCCGGTGAAAAAATCATGCTTGGCGGCTTTCAGCTTCTGTTCATTTTCGGGCATCGCCCATGGAAAGTTGACGATCCCGACTCCGCCGACTTCATCGGCCTCGGCCCGTTCAATCTCATCCGCCGCGCCGCCTACCAGACTGTCGGCACCTTCAGCGCGCTCCGCCTCGAAGTCATCGAGGACATGAAACTCGGCAAGCTCGTCAAGGCTCGCCGGCTGGCGCAGCGGAACGTCTTCGGGCCGGGACTGCTGCCCTGGTCCTGGGGACGCGGCGCTCTTGGCCTCTCGCGGAACCTGACCAAGAACCTGTTCGCGCTCATGCAATTCCGTATCGCCAAGGCTCTGGGAGCTTGTGTGCTCTGGCTCTTTTTGAATCTCATGCCGTTGATCGGAATTGTCCTGGCGCCGCGCTGGCCCAAGCTTCCTTACGCCGCTGCCCTCATTGCGCTTGCCGGCATCTACGTCGGCATGGGACGCCGGACCGCGGTGCCGGCCTGGACCTTTCTTTTCCATCCGATCAGCGCGCTGCTCATCGTGTTCACCATGTTGCGTTCTATCGCGCACACGATTCGTCACCGCGGAATCATCTGGCGAGGCACGCGCTATGAATTGGAGGAATTGCGGAAGGGAATGGTGTAGGAATTGAAAATTTGCAATTTTAAAATTTGAGGTTCGAAAACGGTTCGAGTATGCCGTTGATTGTCGATGTCTGGTACCTGTTCCAAACTTAGAATTTTCAATTTCAAATTCTCAAATTTCCAATTTCGAATTCCTTACTGCGGCGATGCTTTGCTCTTGGGGGCAGATGGCGCCTTGGGACTGAATTTCCCCTTCCGCTCCGCGTCATATTCTTTCGGAACCGGCGGAAGTTTTGCGGACTCGCCCTTCAACTGGCGCACATCGCGCAGTACGATCTCCGCATGACCACGCCAGCTGGTGATCTTCCCGAAAATTTCGATCGTCTTTCCCTCCAGCGCGCGCACGTCGCCGACATCTTTCACGTGGGAAGGGAACACCACCACCGTAAACGGACATTCACGGTAGTTCTGGCAGAAATTGAGGAAGAACGTTCCGCTCTTGCTCTGCCCAACGCTCACCACTTGTCCCGTCACGCACTCCTGCGCCCCGATCTTGTTCTCCGCCTCGGTGTGGGGAATACACTTCGCCGCCGCGCCCGATCCCATCAGGAGCGAGGCGAGCACGATGGCAAAGGTTTTCACAGAAGTCCTCGGACCGTGGCATCATCTGTCACACGGAGCCTGTGGCTTGGCTGAAGCGCGGCCCGGTTGGACCGCGCTCCCGGGAGGATTACTTGGCGAAGGAACCGACCGCTGCGGCTTCGTCGTCCTTGATGTCAAATACGGTATACAACTTCGTGATCTGAAGCAGGTCGTGCACTTTCTTGGTCAGGTTCAGCAGCTTCAGGTCTCCTCCTCCATTGCGCACCGTGGTAAAAGCGCTGACCAGTTCGCCGATGCCCGAACTGTCGATATAGGTCACGTCGCCCAGGTTCAGCAGGATCTTCTTGTTGCCGCGATTGAGCAGGTCGCGGACCAGGTCGCGCAGCACCACGCTGCCTTCCCCGAGCGTGATGCGGCCGCTCAGGTCAACAATAGTGATTCCATTCACCTGGCGCGTGCTGGATTTCATCGTCACTTGGATTCCTCCTTGCCCCCGGCCTTGGGGCCGTGGACGTTCTTGATCATCGTGATCTCTGTGCCTGGTTCCAGGGTGCGAATCCGCACCTCGTCCATGAATGCCCGAATCAGAAAAATTCCGCGTCCCGATTGCTTCAGCAGATTTTCCGGCGCGAGCGGGTCCGGAATCGCTTCCGGTTTCAGCCCCTTGCCTTCGTCCGAGACCGTGACCACCAGCGTTTCGCCCGTGTTCTCGAACCCGAACGTCACCTTTTTCGCCGGATCGTACGCATTTCCGTGCAGCACCGCATTGACCGCCGCCTCGCGCACCGCCATCGATATGCGGTTCACGTCCTCTTCGTTAAAGCCGGCTTTGGTCGCGATTTTGGTCGCGACCTCCTCGGCCTGGTTGACGCTTTCCAGCGTCGAATCCATTCTGTAGGAGACCCGCATGGCGGTCGACATAAGTTGTTACGGTCCAGCCCAGCCGCTTGGCGGCATACGCCGGAAACGGCCTTGCTCCGCGAATTCGGTAGTTTGCCTATCGAACCCAGGAATGTCAACGCGAACAGTAGGCTCAAGGCTCACTACCCAAGGCGCAACGCACGAGGAGCTATCGAAATCCCGGTATGTCGAGCCTGCTGACTGCCGGGTACCCCTGACTCCCGACTCATGACTACTGTCTGCTGGATTCCCCCTCTCCCTTTACGTATGCTCAGGCAGGCATCTTATGAAGCGTAGGCCCTGCTCCTTGATCCTTGGGCCTTGCGCCTTGTACTTTGGCCTTGGGCGCCTTGTCCTATGTCCACCTTTGCCCTGTCCGAACTGCTGAGAGCTCCGGTCTTTGACTCTTCCGGCGCTCATGCCGGACGTGTCCGTGAGGTGGCGCTTTCTCCGCAGGACGATCCCGTTCGTCTCGCCGCCTTGGTGGTCCGCACGCGTAAAGGGGAAGACCGCCTCCTGAGCATGAACCAGGTGGCCTCCATTGACGGCATGGTCAAGGCGCGCAACAAGGCCTCGGAATGGCCCGCTTTTTCCGCCTCCGAAGGCCTGCTGCTGTTGGAGCGCGATCTGCTCGACCAGCAGATTATTGACGTCCACGGCCGCAAGGTGGTGCGCGTCAACGATGTTGATCTCCATGAAGACGTAAGCGATCACCATCTTGCGCTCAAGCTCGCCGCCGTCGATGTCGGTGCTCGCGGCGCCGTCCGTCGTCTTCTCAAGGGACTGGTTCCGGGCGGCGCTCTCCGTCCGTTGCTTCGGACGCTGCCCGAGAGAATGATTCCCTGGGAGTTTGTCGACATCATCGAGACCGACCCTGCCCGCCGCGTAAAACTGAAAATCTCGCACGAACGGCTGGCCAAGCTTCATCCCGCCGACATTGCCGATATTGTCGAGGAGCTCGCTCCCGCTGAGCGCGAGGCCGTTTTCGAGACCCTCGACGAAGAAGTCGCCGCCGAGGCCTTGGAAGAGATCACCCCCAAGCTGCAGCGGTCGATTGTGGAGTCGCTCGACTCCGATCGCGCCGCCGACATCGTCGAGGAGATGGACCCCGATGCCGCCGCCGACCTGCTCGGCGATCTGCCGGCGGAACGCTCGCAGGAAATTCTCCAGGAGATGGAACCGGAACAGCGCGAGGAAGTCAGCGAGCTGCTCGAGTTCAACGAAAACACCGCCGCCGGACGCATGACCACCGAGTACCTGGCGCTGCCCAGCACGGCGACCGTCAACGACGCCGTCGAACGCTTGCGCAGCTTTGAGGGCGGCGTGGAAGGCGTCGTCTCCATCTTTCTGCTCGACGAGGCCGGCAAGCTCGTCGGCGCCGTGCCGCTTTCCAATGTCGTCATTGCAAAATCCGACACGCCGCTGGTCTCGCTGTCGATCGCTCCCCTCATCTCCTGCAACTCCGCCTGCACCGAAAAAGATGTCACCGAGCTGTTCGACAAGTACAACCTGCTCACGCTTCCCGTCCTGGACCCGGACGGCAAACTGACGGGCGTTGTCACCGCCGATGATGTCATCTCCCTGCTTCGAAGCAAGGTGAAGTAATGGCCACCATCTCTTATCTCGAGTGCTCCAGGTGCGGCGAGCGCCTCAGTGCCGATCAGCCTCGGACCCTCTGCCCGCGTGACGCCGGCTCGCTCTACGTCCGTTACGACCTCGACGCCATCAAGAACAGCTTTACCCGCGAATCGCTCGCCGGTCGCGGCGCTTCCATGTGGCGCTATGCCGAAGTTCTCCCGGACGCGCCTCCGGTCACGCTCGGCGAAGGTTTTTCGCCCATGCTGCCCAGCCGCACCACGCCGAACGTCTTCATCAAGGACGAGGGCATCAATCCTACTGGGTCGTTCAAGGCGCGCGGAATGTCCGCCGCGGTTACCATGGCGCGCGCCTACGGGCTGAAGAAGCTGGCCGCCCCTTCCGCCGGCAATGCCGCCAGCGCGCTGGCCGCCTATTGCGCGGCGGCGGGACTGGAAGCGCACATCTTCATGCCGAAAGATGTCCCGCAGGCCAACCGCATCGAATGCGAATCCTACGGCGCCAAGGTCAACCTGATCGACGGCCTCATCAGCGACTGTGCCCGCATGCTCGGCGAGCGCAAGGAAAAAGAAGGCTGGTTCGACGTCTCCACGCTCAAGGAGCCGTTCCGTGTCGAGGGCAAGAAGACCATGGGCTACGAAATCGCCGAACAGCTTGGCTGGACTCTGCCCGATGCCGTGATTTATCCCACCGGCGGCGGCGTCGGCCTCATCGGCATGTGGAAGGCTTTCGACGAGATGCAGCAACTGGGATGGCTGATTTCCGGTGCGAAGCGGCCGAGGATGATTGCCGTCCAATCCACCGGCTGCGCTCCCATCGTCAAAGCCTGGGACGAGCACCAGCCGGTCTCCGAAGCCTGGAAAAACGCCGCCACCATCGCTGCCGGCTTGCGTGTCCCCAAAGCTTATGCCGACTACATCGTGCTCGACATCCTGAAGCAAAGCTCGGGTATCGCCGTCGGCGTCAGCGACGATGAGATCATGGCAGCATTCCAGACATGGGCGCACGACGAAGGTGTCTTCGCCGCTCCTGAGGGCGCGGCGTCCCTGGCGGCTTACAATCGCCTGCGCGCTGCAGGCTTCCTGAAGAAGAGCGACACCGTTGTCCTGTTCAATACCGGTTCCGGTCTGAAATACATTGACGTAATCGCCGCTTACCTGGGCAAAAAGAACGCCCTCGCCGGGGCGGCCCCGGCGAAACCCGCGGGCAGGGCCATCGGCGGCATCATCCAACCCTACTGATGACTGGTGCATTGATAAGTGGTGGAGAGCATTCGCCCTCGAACGCGTGCGTGCGGCCCACGCGCCTCCGCGTGTGCATATACTTCCATGAACGAATATGAGCGAGCGCCTTTATTACACCGACCCGAACCTCACCGAGTTCGACGCCACCTATCTTGAATCGCGTCATGTGGCCGGGCAACTTGCGTTGGTGCTGGATCGCACTGCTTTCTACCCGACCAGCGGCGGGCAGCTTCATGACACCGGATGGCTGCTGGAGACCGGCTCAGGAACGAAGCTGCGCGTCAGCGAGGTGGCCGAGGGCGAAGACGGCTCCGTCCTGCATTACGTCGAAACGCCGGCAGATGACTTTTTTCCCCTCGCCATCAAACGGGACGTGCCGGTTCGGGGCGTGATCGATGCGCCTCGCCGCCGCGATCACATGCAGCAGCATACCGGCCAGCACCTGCTCTCGGCCGTGTTCATCGAACTGTTGAATGCGCCCACGGTCTCCTTCCACATGGGGGATGAGAACTGCACCATTGACCTCTACGTGAAGTCGCTCGGCGTGGAACAGATCCGCGAAGCCGAGCGGCGCTGCAACGAAATCATCACCGACGACGTTCCCGTTGCAATCAAGTTCGCCACGCTCGAAGAAGCGTGCGCGCTCGGCGTGCGTAAAATTCCTGCCGACTTGAAGGACACGCTGCGCCTGATCGAGATTCGCGGCCATGACCTCACCGCCTGTGGCGGCACGCACGTCAGTCGTACCGGTGAGATCGGCTCCATCCTGCTGCGCAAGACTGAGAAGGTGAAGCAGGGCGTGCGCGTGGAATTCGTCTGTGGCGGACGTGCCATTCGCACCGCCCGCAAGGATTTCGAAACCCTGACCTCGGCGGCGGCGCTGTTCTCCAGCCACATCTACGACATCCCGGAGCAAATCCGCAAAAACGCCGATGAAGCGAAGGCGGCAGGGAAGCGCCAGCAGAAGACACTGGCTGAGCTGGCGGAGTTTATGGCCGCGGCGATGCTCGCGGATGCAACCGATCGTGTGGCGCTAGTCTCCGGCGCGGCTAGCGACGCAAAAGCCGGCAGCATTCGCCTGGTAAAGCGAGCGTTCACCGACCGCGATGTCGCATTCGTCAAGTTACTGGCGCAAAAACTGAGCACGCAACCCAACGTGGTTGCCCTGCTGGGCGCTGCCTCGCCGCAGCCATCGTTGGTCTTTGCGCAGTCTGCCGGCGGCGGTTTCGATATGGGCAATCTGATGAAGGAAGCCATGGCGGCAGCCGGCGGACGAGGCGGCGGCTCGCGCGACATGGCCCAGGGGGGCGCTCCTGCTGGAGCCGACGTTCAAGCGCTGCTCGATTCCGTTGCGAGCAAGATCACGAATGCTTCTTAACCACCGGCACCGGATACACCGAGGCGCACCGATATGGAAAAGAACTCGGTGTAGTCCGGTGTTCTCGGTGTCTCGGTGGTGAACCGATTTGTGGTGAATCGCTATGTTGGTCGTGAACACATGCTAGAGTAGGCTGGAAACACGCATGGATCGCCTTGTAGCCATCAACCTGCTGATCCAGCTTGGCGTCGCTGCCGCCGTGGCCAGCGCGCTGGTGCGCTCGCGCACCTTCAAAGACCTGCTTTTCGCCGAGCAACGCTCCCTGCCGCAAACCCTCTACCTCGTCCTCTGGATTGGCATGCCCTTCGCGCTTGGCGTGGTGGTACGGGTCACCACCCCGAATTTCCTGGCCGCCGACCTCTCGTTTGAAAGTTCCATGCTGACCGGGATCATTGGCGGGCCACTCGCCGGATTGCTGGGCGGGGTCCTGGTCTCGCTGCCCTCCGCCGTGCACACGGAATGGATCAACCTGCCGTTCTGCGTGTTCGCAGGCATCGTTGCCGGCAAGATGCACGACCTGACCAAGGACCGCGAGGACATCTGGTCCTTTTCCCCCGGCATTGACCTCAGCATTTATCGCTGGATTCGCCGCAACCTGCCGCGCCCCAAGGTGGACTGGCAGATCGCGTTCTTTTTTCTGATCCTCGCCCTGCGCTTCCTCAAGCTGGAACTTCACCGCTGGCAGCCGAACCGGATTTTCAGCGTCGACAGCGGCAGTATGTGGATCCAGGTCGCCATTTTCGCGGCCTCGGTGATGTGCGTCGCCATCCCGATGAAGATCTGGAACAACACGCGCATCGAGATGAAGTTGGAAGAGCAGCAGCGCGCGCTATTGCAGGCGCGCATGGAGGCCCTGCAGAGCCAGATCAACCCGCACTTCCTGTTCAATACCCTCAACTCGGTCTCGTCGCTGGTGCGCTTCGATCCCGACACTGCGCGTGACGTCATCGTGAAGCTCGCCAACATCCTGCGGCGACTGCTGCGCAAAGGCGACGCCTTCGTCCAGCTGCGCGAGGAGTTCGAATTCATCGACGATTACCTCGACATCGAGGTGGTGCGTTTCGGGCGCGACAAGCTGACCGTCGTCAAAGACCTCGATCCCGCCTCCCTCGATGTGGTCGTACCCAGCATGATCTTGCAGCCGCTGGTCGAAAACTCCATCAAGCACGGATTGGCGCCCAAGATCGAGGGCGGCACCATTTACCTGCGCAGCCGCCTGCGTGATGACGGGCACGTGGTGGTGGAGGTCGAGGACGACGGCGTGGGCATGGGCGCTGCCAACATCCTGGAGCCGCCCAGCGGGATCGGCGGCAGCGGCATCGGCATGGCCAACATCGCCGAGCGCTTGCGCGTGCTCTACGGGGATTCCGCCAAAATGGTGATTGATAGCGGCTCGATCGGCGGCACCCTCATTCGCCTGAACCTGCCGGTGCTGCAAGCCTACGACATCGGGGTCTCGGTCTCCACGGCTTACTCCGACGCCCGCTCCAGCACGCCGCGGTAGAACTTCTCGTACTGCGGAATGATTCGCGTCGAGCAGAAGTGGCCCTGCGCCGTGTGCCTTCCCGCTGTCCCCATGTCCTTTAATCGTTCGCCGCTGGTGAGCAGGTCAATGGCGCAGCGCGCCATCCCTTCCACGTCGCCCACCTCGGCCATGAATCCGTTCTTGCCGTGCTCGATCACCTCCGGCACCCCGCCCACGTTGGTTGCGATCGGCACCACCTGGCAGGCCATCGCCTCCAGCGCCACCAGCCCGAAAGACTCCAACTGGCTGGGCAGGAGCAGCACGTCCGCGGTCGCGAGCTTCTCGTTCACCTTGTCCTGCTTGCCGAGGAATATGACGCGGTCATGAATGCGCTTCTCCATCGCCATCCACTCGGCACTCGAGCGGTCCGGGCCGTCCCCGATGAGCAGCAGCTTGGCGGGAACTTTCTTCTGCACCCGGTCGAAGATTTCGATTACGTCCTGCACCCGCTTGACCGGACGAAAATTGGAGAGATGGACCAACAGGCGCTCGTCCTCGCGCGCAAACTCACGCCGGCGTTCCGCCGCCTCCGGATCGCGCCGGTACACGTCGCAATTCACGAAATTGTAAATCACCTGGATGTTACTGCTGAGCTCGAATTCCTTGAGCGTACGCTCGCGCAGGTACTTCGAGATGGCGGTGACGCCGTCGCTCTGCTCGATGGAGAAGCGCGTGATCGGAAGATAGGAGCGGTCCTGCCCGACCAGCGTGATGTCGGTCCCGTGCAGCGTGGTGACGAACGGCAGCCGCCGCTTGTTCTTCGACGTTGCCGACATCTGCTTCGCCAGGTAAGCGCTCACCGAGTGCGGGATGGCGTAGTGTACGTGCAGTAAATCGAGCGCGTAGATCTCCGCCACCTCCGCCATCCGCGTGGCCAGCGCCAGGTCGTAAGGCGGATAGTCGAAGAGCGGGTAATGCGAGACCTCGACCTCGTGATACCAGACGTTCGGCTGCGGGCCGGAGAGGCGGAACGGCTGGGCGTAGGTGATGAAATGAACTTCGTGCCCGCGTTGCGCCAGCTCGATGCCTAGCTCGGTGGCGACGACGCCGCTGCCGCCGTACGTCGGATAGCAGGTTATGCCGATCTTCATGGGCGCAATGCTCTCGGCCATTAAGCGTGGTCAGATGCTGCACTCGAGGTGCACGGGGTTTGATTGTCCTGCAGCAGCCGGGGACTCGCAAATTGCGGGGAAGTCCGCAAAGCGGAATGAGTCTTACTTCGGGAATATCGTCGGCGGTAGAAAAGGCCGAGACGGGTGGCGGACAGCTTGATGGTCAGCGAATGGCAGTGCGCGGAAGCAGACCTACACCGCGCGGCTTGCTTCTTCGGCCTCTTCTTCTTTGCCGCCGGCTTCGTCAAGGTAGAGCTTGATCTTTTCCAGCAGGGAAGGGAAGAGTTCTTCTTTGGCCAGGCACGCCTTGACGTCGCTTCCGCCTTCGACCGGCCCGTATCCCGTCACGATGATCACGGGGATGTGCGGGCTGATGGAGTGGACCTTGCGCGCCAGTTCCAAACCGCTCATGCCTTCCATGCGCATGTCGGTGACGATGATGTCGAACTTTTCTCGCTGGAATTTTTCCAGCGCATCGGCGGCGCTGTAGGCGCAAACCGCCCTGTAGCCTTGCATCTCCAGGATTTCGCAGCTCAGGCGAGCCAACATCTCGTGGTCGTCAACGAAAAGAACGGCTTTCATGATGGCCCCTTCGCGCGAAGCGCGCACGACTGCGTACGCTGAAATGGCCGGGCGGCAACCTGCCCCAAGGCTGCCTGATTTAGTTTCTTCTACTTGGAAAAGAGATGCCCAAAGCGGCAAATTTATCGCCGGCGTGAACCGTATGACACCCGACTTTCGTGCCATCTCGGAGCACAGGAGCGCTGTTTCGGCGCCAAAACCGCATCGTTGACCGCCCTTTTCCTGGTCACCGCTATCCTTGCCTCATGGCCTGAAGGCGGTTCGGGTTAGGGACTTCGCTCGAACACGGAGTAGTTCGCAAATCCGGCGATTGGACGAAATCAGCTCTCCGCTTGTTTGACACCGCGCAAATCTGAGAGCAGAATCATCGCCTATTCCATCGGCTCCCAACCTCAACTACGAGGAGTCACTTCCATGAAAAGCATAAAACTCATTGTTCCGGTTTTGATCGCCGTCTCCCTGCTGGTCGTGTCGCTGGCTTGGGCGCAAGGCGGAAATCCACCCGCAAGCACCAAAGAAAGCGGGAAAACTTCTGGTCACGGCATGACTGCGGTAGAACAGACCGGACGCGAGAATGTCGAGCAGCAAATCGTCGCGTTGTCAGATCAGCTCACACAGGCGTTCGCGAAAGCCGATACCGGCTTTATGGAGAAGTACTGCGCCGATGATTTCACGGCAATCCACAGCGACGGCAACTTATCAACGAAAGCTCAGGAGATCGGCAACGTCAAGTCCGGTGCCTTAAAGTGGGACTCCGTTGACACCCACGAGAGCAAGATCCATGCGTATGGAGACACCGCGGTGCGCATCGCGCTGGCCTCTTCGAAGGGCACCGTCGGCGGAAAGCCATATAGTGGCGATTACCGCACCACTCAGGTTTGGGTGAAGCGCAAGGGCAACTGGAAGATAGTCGCGTTTCAGTCAACGCGAGTGCCATCAGCGAGCCAGTAA